>CAYXQP010000007.1:0-21351 GCA_964467515.1 uncultured Eubacteriales bacterium
CGCCGTACCCCGCGGCGGGGGCGGGCGGAGCAGCCTGGGACCGCGCGGCAGCGGCGGCGGCCGGCGGGGCTCCCGGCACGGTCACCACCCCGGCGGCGGCGGCCGCCACGCCGGCGGCTATGAGGCGGGCCATCCGCACGACCAGGCTCAGCCGCGTGTTCTGGAGCACCACGTACTCGAGGAGACCGCTCACGTTGACGGTGCCGGTCACGAAGAGCTGGCCCACGGCGGGCAGGTCCTTGCGGACCCCGGCGCCCGGATGGAGGGGGCCCAGGCCGGCCGTGACGGTGCCGACCGCCTCCGGTTCGCCGAGGCAGGCGTCCACGGCCAGGACCGGCGTCGCCGCCTCCCGGGAAGCCAGGCCGGCGGCCAGGCGGTCGAGATTGAGGGCGTGCACCGGCTCGTCCAGGGTGCCCAGCACGGCCACGCCCGGCGGCGGATCCTCCGCCAGCGTCTGACCCACCAGGGGTCCCAGGGCGTCGCCCGTGGACCGATCCGTCCCGATGCAGACCACCGTGAAACCCCGCGCGCTGCCGGGAAACCGCCGGAGGAGCCGGGCCAGGTGCTGCGCCAGGAGGTCGCGGGCGAAGGGGTGGGTGTGGTCCACCCGGAGCTCGTTCTGGAGCGAGTGGCGTCCCCTGACCTGCCAGCGCATGACGGCCCCCCCTCGTCGCGGTGGTAGCAGTATATGGAAGCCGCCGCCCGCGTATGCATGGGGAGCGATGCGGGGACCGGCTGTGGTCGTCGGCTTCGTCGGCTCGGTGGTGGGGGCCGGTTACGCTACGGGGCAGGAGATCCACGTCTTCTTCTCCCGGTACGGGGCGGACGGGACGGCGGCGGCCGTCCTGGCCACGGCCGGCTTCGCCCTGCTGGGGAGGCGTCTGGCCGCCTTCCTGGACGAACTTCCCGAACCCGGCCTCGCGGCGGCCCTGCAGCGCTTGGCGGGCAAGCGGGCGGCCCCGTGGTGGGAGGCGGTCGCGGCGAGCTATCTCTTCGCTTCCCTATCCATCATGGAGGCGGCCGGCGACGCCCTGGCGGCCCAGGCCCTCGGTTGGGGACGCGGCCTGGGGGCGGCGGTCCTGGCGGTGCTGGCGGCCCTGCTCCTCTGGCGGGGAACCAGGGTGGTGCAGGCGGCGGGCGGATTCCTCGCGGCGGTGTTGGTGACGCTGACGGTCACGGTGGCCTGGCACGCCCTCGGCGGCTTCCCCGGTCTGGCGGCGGCCCTCCGCTCGCGGGCGGGACCGGTGGAACCGGCGCCGCCCTGGCTTCCCTGGCCCCTCTCGGCCCTCCTGTACGTGGCCTACAACGGTTTCCTGGGCCTGGCCGCCCTGAGCGGCTGGCTGCCGGCTCGCACCGGCGGCGCCGCCCGTCCCGCCGGCTCGACCGACTCCGGAGGTGGCGCCGGTCCGGCGCGGCCGTGGAGCCGGCTTGCCCCCTGGGGCGGCGTGGCGGGGATCGCCACGGGCCTCCTGGTGCTCCTGCTGCACCTGGCCCTCCTGGCCAACCTGGAGGAGGCGGCCGGCAGCCCCGTTCCCCTGGGCACCCTGACCGCGGACAGCCCGTCCCTCTTCGCGGCCTACGGCGTGAACCTGACGGCTGCCCTCCTGGTGCACCTCCTGGTGGTGGGCCACGGCCTGGGAGCCAGGGTGGCGGCGCGGCGGCCTGGCAGGGCCGGCGCCGTGGCCGTCCTGGCTGCTTTCCCCCTCAGCCTTGTCGGCCTGGCGGAGCTGGTGCGCACCGTCTATACGGGCGTGGCTGTCGTGGCCCTCTTTTTGCTCCCGTGGCTCTGGCTGGGAGAGCGGGGCCGGGATCGGTGAGGGTGGCCTCGTCCTGGGCTCCGCGTTCCCGGTCGGCAGGTTTCGCCGGCAGGGGGTCGAAATCCTAAGGCGATGGCGCGTTGGCTCGACTGGGTGGTGCTGGCCCTGGTGGCCGCGGGGTTTCTCGCCGGCATGCGGGTGGGCTTTTTCCGCGTGGTGCTCCGCCTCGTCGGCCTCGCGGGGGGCGTCTCGCTGGGACTGGCCTGGGCGCCCGCCGTTGGGCGGGCCCTCTACGAGGGGACGGGGCTGGCGCGCCGGCTCGACGGCTGGCTCTCGCCGCGCCTGCCGCTACCGGTCCAGGCCCCCGGGGCGGGCGGGGCCGTGCCCGTCCCGCCGGGGGCCGGCCTGCCGCAGGTGCCGGGAACGCCGGGGCTGCCGGTGCTGCCGCTGCCGCCGGGCGTGAGCCTGCCGCCGTGGCTCACGGAGATGCTGAGCCGCTCGCCGGCGGGACAGGGCGCCGCCTCCGCGGGACAGGGCGGCGTCATCTCCCAGGTGGCGCTGCTCCTGGTGGACGGCGTGGCCTTTCTCCTCATCCTGGTGGCGGTGCAGGTGGCGGCGGAGGTGATCGGCCGCGTGCTCCAGGCGAGCCTGGGTCGGCTGCCGGGGCTCGGCCTACCCCTGCGCCTGGCAGGGGGCGTCATGGGCGGGCTCCAGTCGGCCCTCTTCCTGGCTTTCCTGCTGGCGGGGGCCGCGCCCGTCGCCGTCGCCCTCTGGCCGGAGCTGGCCGGGGCCCGCTCGCTGGCCCTGGCCGGTCGCCTGAGCGAGCTGGCCGTCTCCCTTTGGCGGCAGGCGACCGGTTGAGGTGCCGTGGCCATGCCCCTGCGGCTGCGACTGGGTGACGTGATCCGGCTGCGGAAACCGCACCCGTGCGGCGAGGATCGCTGGGAGGTGCTGCGCACCGGCGCGGACGTGCGCATCCGCTGCCTCGGCTGCGGGCGCCTCCTCCTCGTCCCGCGGGCTTCCCTGGAAAAGCGGATCCGCGCAGTGGCGTCCCGTTCCGAGACGGCGGGTGACTGACCTCGGCCGCGCCGCCATGACACGGGCCGGGCTTTGTGTGGTAGAATTGCGGCCGTCGAGAACCTTCCCGTCCCGCCCGGTGACGGGTGGCGCGAGGTCCGGGCCTTGCGCCGGCAGGAGGCGGGACCGCCAGTCCGAGGGAGGGGGTGTGTCGTCGTGCGCACTTACGAGGTCATGCTGGTCACCAACCCGGAGCTGGATTCCGAGCAGCAGGACGCCATCGTCGAGCGGATAACCAGGTTCATCGGCGACGGGGGCGGCACGGTGCGCGAGGTCGAGCGGTGGGGCAGGCGGCGTCTGGCTTACGAGATCGCCGGCCACCGGGACGGTGAGTACACCGTGGTGACCTTCGAGGCCGAGCCGCAGGTGGGCTACGACCTGGAGCGGGTGGTGCGCCTGACGGAGGGCGTCATCCGCCACATCATCGTCCGGCGGGAGGCGTAGCGTCCGTGCTCAACGTGGTCGTGCTGGTGGGGCGTCTCGTGCGGGACCCGGAGATCCGCTACACCCCCGCTGGCGTCGCCGTGGGGAGCTTCACCGTGGCGGTGGACAGGCCCTTCACCAACCAGCAGGGCGAGCGCGAGACGGACTTCGTGGACGTGGTGGTCTGGCGCAAGCTGGCCGAGACCTGCGCCAGCCACCTGGGCAAGGGGCGGCTGGTGGGGGTCGAGGGCAGGCTCCAGATCAGGTCCTACGAGACGCCCGAGGGGCAGCGGCGCCGCGTGGCCGAGGTGGTGGCCAGGGACGTCCGTTTCCTCGATCGCCCGCGGGAGGCCGCGGGGGGCGGTCCGGAGCAGGAGACGGCCGGGGCGGACTTCGACCTGCCCGCGGAGGAGCTGCCGTTCTGACGGGTTCTTGACGGAGGGGGAAACCGAGGACGAGGACCGGGAGGCCCGGAGGGCGCCACCGGTCGACGGGAGAAGGGGAAGGGGCATGACGGAGGGAGAAGGTCAAAAGGGAGGCAAGGCCAAGAAGGGGCGGCGCCGCCGGCGCAAGATCTGCGTCTTCTGCGCCGACCGGGTGGGCTACATCGACTTCAAGGATGTGGCCCGCCTGAGAAAGTTCGTCAGCGAGCGGGGCAAGATCGTGCCCCGGCGGGCCACCGGCAATTGCGCCCGGCATCAGCGGCAGGTGACGGCGGCCATCAAGCGGGCCCGCATCGTGGCCCTGCTGCCCTTCGTGGCCGAGTAGGGGCCGGCGGCGGGGCCGCTCCGGGTCACCCGGTGGGCCTAGGTGCGGGAGGGCGGCCGGGATGAAGGTGATCCTCAGGCAGGACGTGCGCGGGCTGGGTACGGCCGGCAGCGTGGTGGAGGTCAGCGACGGCTACGCGCGCAACTACCTGGTGCCCCGCGGCCTGGCCGAGGCGGCCACGCCGGAGAGGCTGCGGGAGGTGGCCGCCCGGCGGGAGCAGGACGCGGCCCGGGCGCGGCGCGCCCGCGAGGAGGCCGAGCGCCTGGCCGCCCGGCTGGAGGGCGCCGTGGTGGTGGTGCCGGCGCGAGTGGGCGCCGCCGGCAAGCTCTTCGGCTCCGTGCAGGCCCAGGACGTGGCCGAGGCCCTGGCGCGCGACGCGGGGGCGCGGGTGGACCGGCGCCAGGTGGAGCTGCCGGAGCAGGTCAAGAGCCTGGGCCAGCACCCGGCCCTGCTGCGGCTGCATCCCGGCGTCACGGCCCGCATCACGGTCAAGGTGGTGCCGAGGGAGTAATGTCGCTGCTCCTGGAGCGGGTGCCACCCCAAAGCGTGGAGGCCGAGATGTCGGTCCTGGGCTCCATGCTCATCGAGCGGGAGGCCCTGCTCCGGGCCGTCGAGTTCCTGACCCCCCAGTCCTTCTACCGCGAAGCCCACCGCCGCATCTTCGACGCCATGTGCAGCCTCGGCGAGCGGGGCGAGGCCGTGGACCTCATCACGGTGACGGAGGAGCTGCGCCGCCGGGGCGATCTGGAGGACGTGGGCGGGGTGGACTACCTCACCTCCCTGGCCAACGCCGTGCCCACCGCCGCCAACGTGGACTACTACGCCCGCATCGTGGAGGAAAAGGCCCTCCTGCGCCGCCTCATCAACGCCGCCGGCGAGATAGCCCGCCAGGCCTTCGACGCCCAGGAGCCCGCCGACGAGATCCTGGACCGGGCGGAGAACGCCATCTTCGAGGTGGCCCAGCGGCGGCGGCTGCAGACCTACGTGCCCCTCAAGGAGGTCCTCATCGCCGCCTACGAGCACATCGAGCGCCTCCTGGCCCACCGGGGGCAGATCACCGGCGTGCCCACCGGCTTCGCCGACCTGGACTCCCTGACGAGCGGTCTGCACCCCTCGGAGCTGGTCATCCTGGCGGCGCGCCCCTCCCAGGGCAAGACGGCCTTCTGCCTCAACGTGGCCTGCCACGCCGCCGTGCGGCACGGCGTCGGCGTGGGCATCTTCAGCCTGGAGATGGCCAAGGAGCAGCTGGGCCTGCGCATGCTCTGCTCCGAGGCCCACATCAACAGCCAGCGCCTCCGCACCGGCACCCTCTCGGACGAGGACTGGCCCCGCCTCTCGCGGGCCCTGAGCCGGTTGGCGGAGGCGCCCGTCTTCATAGACGACACGCCCAACATCTCGCTCCTGGAGCTGCGGGCCAAGGCGCGCCGCCTCAAGGCCGAGCACAACGTGGGCCTCCTCATCGTGGACTACCTCCAGCTCATCCACTCCCGCTCCCGCCCCGAGAACAGGCAGCAGGAAGTCTCCGAGATCTCCCGCTCCCTCAAGGCCCTGGCGCGGGAGCTGCAGGTCCCCGTCCTGGCCCTCTCCCAGCTCTCCCGGGCCGTGGAGCAGCGCCAGGACAAGCGGCCCGTCCTCTCGGACCTGCGGGAGAGCGGTTCCCTCGAGCAGGACGCCGACGTGGTGGCCTTCCTCTACCACGGTCCCGACGGCGGCCAGCCCCAGGAGAACAACGTGGTGGAGCTCATCGTGGCCAAGCAGCGCAACGGCCCCACCGGCTCGGTGCAGCTCGTCTTCTTGAAGGAAGTGGGGAGATTCGTTAACCTGGAGAAGCGCCTGCAAGCCTTCTAGGGAGGGCCGCCGCGGGGGCCGCCCGTCCGGGCGTCACCCGCGGCCGGTGGGTCCTCTCGACGTGACGGCACTTCCTCGGCGCGCGGAGGCTTTCGGTTGCGACCGGCGACCCTGGTGGTCGTGGGCGCCCAGTGGGGCGACGAGGGCAAGGGCAAGGTGGTGGACTTCCTCTCCGAGCGGGCGGACGTGGTGGTCCGCTACCAGGGAGGGGCCAACGCCGGACACACCGTGGTGGTGGACGGCGCCGAGTTCCGGCTCAATCTGGTCCCTTCGGGCCTCCTCCGCGGCAAGACCAGCGTCGTCGGCAACGGCGTGGTGGTGGATCCCGCCCAGCTCCTGCGGGAGATGACGGCCCTGGAGGCGGCCGGCTTCGACGTCTCCCGCCTCTTCGTCAGCGACGCGGCCCACCTGATCCTGCCCTACCACCGCCTTCTGGACCGGGCCGAGGAGGAGCGGCGGGGGGACAGGCGGCTCGGCACCACCGGGCGCGGCATCGGCCCCGCCTACCGCGACAAGTCGGCGCGCCACGGGGTCCGCGTGGGCGACCTGTTTGAGCCCGAGGTCTTCCGCCGGCGGCTGGGGGACCTCCTGGAGCACGCCAACCACGTGCTGGAGCGCGTCTACAACCGGGAAGCCGTGGACGCCGACGCCGTCGTCGCCGAGTACCTGGCCCTGGGAGAGCGGCTGCGGCCCCACGTGCGCGACACCGCCCTCCTCGTCAACGACGCCATCGACCGCGGCGAGCGGGTTCTCTTCGAGGGGGCCCAGGGCACCCTGCTGGATCTGGACCACGGCACCTACCCCTACGTGACTTCCTCGCACCCCGTGGCGGGCGGCGCCTGCATCGGCGCCGGCGTCGGCCCCACGCGCATCGGCCGGGTGCTGGCCGTGGTCAAGGCCTACTGCACGCGGGTGGGGGACGGCCCCTTCCCCACGGAGGAAGCCGGACCCGTCGGCGACCGGCTGCGGGAGCGGGGGAGGGAGTACGGCACCACGACGGGGCGGCCGCGGCGCTGCGGCTGGCTCGACCTGCCCGCCCTGCGCTACGCGGTGCGAGTGAGCGGCGTCACCGGCTTCGCCCTGACCAAGCTGGACACCCTCACGGGCTTCGATCCTCTGCGGGTGGCGGTGGCCTACGAGCTGGACGGCGAGCGGCTCACGGAGTGGCCCCGCCACGCCCACCTGCTGGAGCGCTGCCGGCCCGTCTACGTGGACCTGCCGGGCTGGCACGAGGACATCGGCGGCGCGCGGCGGCTGGAGGACCTGCCGCGGGAGGCGCGGGCCTTCCTCGACCTGATCGAGGAAGCCACCGGCGTGCCGCTGGACCTGATCTCGGTGGGTCCCGACCGCGCCGCCACCATCGTCCGGACCGAGGCCTTCTAGCGGCGGCCGGGAGTCGGGCCGGCCGGGAGCCTGCCGGCGCGGAGGGCCGGGACAGCGGGCGCGATGCCGCGCAGGGACGCGGGCGCCGTGTGGCGAAATGAGAAGCAGTGGCGTTGCCGGTTTCCGTGGAGGGAGGTGAGACGATGGCCATCCTGGCGCCGGGCATCCTGGCGGCCATCACCCTGGTCTTCACCCTCAGGCTCCTTGGCCAGTACGGGCGGAGGCGGCGCCCCCATCACCTCCTCTGGGCCATCTCCATGGCGCAGGCCTGCCTGGCCTCCGTGGCGTACCTCCTCAGCACCGCCCTGGGCGGGGTCCCCCTGCTCTTCAAGGTGTACTACGCCCTGGGGGCCCTCATGGTAGCGTCTTACCTGGGCCTCGGCAGCATTTACCTCGTGGCGTCGCCGGGGCTGGCGCGGGCGAGCCTCGGCTTCGTGCTGGTCCTGTCGGTGCTGGGAGTGGTGGGCATCTTCGCCGCTCCCGTCAACATGGACGTGCTGACCACTCTCAACGGCGGCGCGGGCCAGGGCGTCCTGGCCGGCAAGGGGCTCTGGCTGCCCCAGATGATAGCCATGAACACCTTCGGGACCCTGGGGGTGGTGGTGCCGGCCCTGGTGTCGGTGGGCCGCGTGGTGCGGCGGCGCATGGCGCGCGACGCCGCCCTGGGGACCATACTCATCGCGGCCGGGGTGCTGGTCAACGCCGCGGCCGGGACGGCGGCGCGCCTGGGGACGGGCGGCTTCTGGCTGACCATGGTGGTGGGTTACGCCGTCATGTTCGCGGGCTTCACCCGCGTGGGCCGGGCGGAGGAGGCGCGGGCGGCCTAGCCGATTGGCGCCGTCGCGCCCGCGGGATACTAGGCGCGGTGGTGACGGGGTGGACCCGCGGCGCGCCTGGATCCTGTGGGGAAGCCTGGGGGTGGCGGCCGTGCTCCTGGTCGTGGCTGTGG
This sequence comes from uncultured Eubacteriales bacterium, assembly GCA_964467515.1. GTDB lineage: Bacteria > Bacillota > Sulfobacillia > DYIH01 > JBBIPI01 > CAYXQP01. The sequence goes on from CAYXQP010000007.1 coordinate 8,206, forward strand.
CCAGGACGGGGCGCGAGCCGGCGCGGCGACCGGCACCGGGCGACGACGGCGGGGGTCTCGGCCGCGAGCCCACCATCTCCCTCTACGACGTCCGGGCCAGGCAGAGACGGCGCCTGCCCCTGGAGGAATACGTGGCCGGCGTGGTGGCCGGCGAGATGAAGAAGGACTGGCCCGTGCCCGCCCTGGCGGCCCAGGCCATCATCGCCCGCACCTTCACCCTCCAGAAGATGCAGGAGGGAGGCTCCCGCTACGGCACCGACGTCAGCACCGACGTAGCCGAGTTCCAGGCCTACGCCCCCGAGAGCGTCACGCCCAACGTCCGGGAGGCCGTGCGCCGCACCCGGGGGCTGGTGGTGACCTACGGAGGGAGGTACATCCGGGCCTATTTCCACTCCTGCGCCGGCGGCATCACCGCCACCGCGGCCGAGGGCCTGGAGTTCACCCGCGAGCCGACGCCGTACGTCAAGGTGGTCCGGGACCCGCCCTGCGCCGACCCCTCCGTCCAAAGCTGGGAGGCGCGCCTGTCCCGCGCCGAGGTGGAGGCGGCCCTGCGCCAGCTGGGCGCCCCGGCGGGGGACCTGAGCGGGGCGGCCGTGGTGAGCCGCGGCCCCTCGGGGCGGGCCACCCGGCTGCGGATCGGCGCAGCCGTCGTATCGGCCCCCTCCTTCCGCATGGCCGTCGGGCCGGAGCGGATGCGATCCACCCTCATCGAGAGCGTCCGCTGGGAGGACAACACCCTCCTACTCCGCGGCCGCGGCTTCGGGCACGGGGTGGGCATGTCCCAGTGGGGCGCCCTGGAGAAGGCCCGCCGCGGCTGGCGGGCCGAGGACATAATCCGCTACTATTTCCAAGGAGTCCGGATAGAGAGACGCTGGAGGTGAGGGGCGGCGCGCTCCCTCCTGACCCTGGGGGCCGCCATCCTGGCTTTCCTGGGAGCGGCGTCCGGGTTCATCCTGGGCCGGCTGCCGGACGCCCCCCTGGCCTGGCTGTGGCCGGTCGCGGCGGGGCTGGCGGCCGCCGTCGTCGGCGCGCGGCTGGGCGGCCGGCTGGACGAGGAGCTGGCGGAGCTGCGTTCCGGTCTGGAGCGCCTGGCGCGGGGCTCCGCGGGAGTCCGGCTCTACCGCCGGGACGGGGCCATGGGCGGGGTGGCCGAGGGTTTCAACCGGGCGGCCGAGGCCGTCTCCGCCACCTGCCAGGCCCTGCGTTCGGACCGGGAGCGGCTCGCCGCCCTCCTGCGCCACCTGGAGGCGGGCGTGCTCCTGGTGGACGCCGGCGGCTCCGTGGCCGTGGCCAATCCCGCGGCCTGCGCCCTCCTGGGGTGTGACCCGGGCGACATGGGGCGGCCCCACATCGAGGTGACCCGCAACCACCACCTGGGGGAGCTGATAGAGGCCGTCCTGCGGGACGGTGAGGCGGTCCGCGCCGAGGTGACGGTGGCGCGGGGGGAGGAGCGGCAGCTCGAGGTGCACGTGGCGCCCGTTCTCGCCGAGCGGGGCCACGACGGGGCGGCCGTCCTCCTCTACGACGTCACCGACCGGCACCGGCTGGAGCGTCTGCGGCGCGAGTTCCTGGCCAACGTGTCCCACGAGCTGCGGACCCCCGTCACGGCCGTCAAGGGTTTCGCGGAGACCCTCCTGGAGGGTCGTCCGGGGCCGGAGGAGGCGGCCCGCATGGTGGGCTTCGTCCACCGGGAGGCCGAGCGGCTGGAGGCCCTCGTGGAGGAGCTGCTGGACGTGGTGCGGCTGGAGGCCGCGGAGGGGTCCCTCGCCAGGGCCCGCGTGTCCCTGGCGGGGCTGGTGCGGGACACGGTGCAGCGTTTCGCCTGGCGGGCAGACCGGCGGGGGGTGCGTCTCGTTTTGGCGGAGCCGGTCCCCGAGGTGGTGGGCGAGGTGGACGGTCAGCGGGTGGAACAGGCCCTGGCCAACCTTCTGGACAACGCCCTCAAGCACACCCCCCCCGGCGGCACGGTGGAGGTGGGCCTCGAGGAGGAAGGGGAGGCGATCCATCTCTGGGTTCGCGACACGGGGGAGGGGATCCCGGCCGCCGAGCTGCCCTACGTCTTTGACCGCTTCTACCGCACCCCGGCCTCCGCGCGGCACGGGGGCATAGGGCTCGGCCTGGCCATCGTCAAACAGGTGGCGGAAGCCCATGGCGGGCGCGTCTCGGTGGAGAGCGAGGTGGGCCGGGGGACCGCCTTTCACCTGCACCTTCCCCGCCCGTGAGCGGCGGCCGTTGCTCCGTTGTCCGGCGGCCGTGGCCGGCGGGCGTTGCGTGCCATTATAAAGAGGAAGAAAATAACCGTGTGCTCGCCGCGGCCGGCCGGATGAGCGCGGATGGGGGGAGGCGCGTGACGCGGGGCGGCTTCCGGAGCGCCCTGGACGGGCTCCAGCAGGACCTGCTGCGCATGGGCTCCTTGGTGGACGAGGCCGTCTACCGGGCCGTCAAGTCCCTCCAGGACCGGGACCTGGACCTGGCCCGCGCCGTGGTGGAGGGGGACGAGGTCATAGACCGCCTCAACCTCGACATTGAGCAGCGCTGCCTGGAGCTGATCGCGCTGCAGCAACCCATGGCCGGGGACCTGCGGGCCCTGGGGACGGCCCTCAAGATCTCCTCGGAGCTGGAGCGCATGGCCGACAACGCCACCGACATAGCCAAGGTCACCATCCGCCTGGAGGGGCAGCCCCTGATAAAGCCCCTCATAGACATCCCGCGCATGGCCGAGATCGGCCGCGGCATGCTGCGGGACAGCCTCAACGCCTTCGTCCGGCGCGACGCGGGGCTGGCCCGGGAGATGATCGAGCGCGACCACGAGGTGGACCACCTCTACCGGCAGATCTTCAGCGAGCTGTTGCTCCTCATGATCGAGGACCCGCGCAAGATCACCCAGGGCACCTACCTGCTCTTCGTGGCCAAGTACCTGGAGCGCATCGCCGACCACGCCACCAACCTGGGCGAGTGGGTCATCTACATGGTGACCGGCCAGCTCCAGGAGCTCAACAACTGATGCGGGCGGAGCCCGACCCCGCCGGCAGCGCCAAGGGCGGATCGGTTCCGGGGCGGTGTTGGGACGCTGCGGGAAGGGGCGGGCAAGGGGACAGTTGACATAACATTTTTATGGAAGGAAAAATAGCGAGGCGTGTCGAATAGGGCCATGGTGCCGTCCCTTGGGATATGATTCCAGGTCCGTGGGGTGGGCCGGGGGGGGGACATGGCCGAGTCGGCGACCGTCGAGGCCGGAGAAGAGGCCAGGCTGTGGGAGATCGTGACCACGGGCCAGGTCCGAGTCCTCCTGCAGCCGGTGCTGAGCCTCGCCGAGGGCCGGGTGGTGGGCTACGAGGCTCTGAGCCGCGGTCCCAGCGGCAGCCCCCTGGAGATGCCGGAGCGGCTCTTCGCCGTGGGGCGCACCTCTCACCTGCTCTACTCCCTGGAACGGCTCTGCCGCCGCAAGGCCTTCCTCGCCAAGAGCCGTTTCCTCCGCCGGGGCGAGTACCTCTTTCTGAACGTGGATCCCTACGTCGTATACCACGCCAGCCACCAGGCCGACATCACCCGGGAGGTGACGGCGGCCCTCGGCATAGACCCGCGCGAGGTGGTGCTGGAGTTGACGGAGCGTTCCGTCATCAACGACTACTTCCACTTCGCGCGCGCCTTGTTCCACTATACGGGCCACGGTTTCCGCGTGGCCGTGGACGACGTGGGGGCCGGCTACGCCAACCTCCGCCTCATCGCCGAGGTGAAGCCGGACTTCATCAAGGTGGACATGTCCCTGGTGCGGGGCATCAACGCCGACCAGACCAAGCAGGCACTCATGGAAACCCTCACCGCCCTGGCGGGCAAGGTTCGGGCCAGGGTGGTGGCCGAGGGCGTGGAGACGGCGGCCGAGCTGGAGACCCTCATCAGGCTGGGCGTGGACTGCGCCCAGGGGTACTTCATCGCCTGCCCGGCCGAGACGCCGCCTCCCGTGTCCCGGGAGGCGCACGAGGTCCTCGACGAGGCCAGGCGCCGGAGAGAACCGCGCGGCGGGTAGCGAGGTGCCGCTCCTCCCACCGGCGCGACGGGCGCGGAGAATAGAAACTCCTTTGGCGGACAACCTCCTGGGAAAGGCCGGGACGCGCGGGACGCCGGGCGGTGGGCGGCTGTCGCGGCCGTGGCCCCCGCAGGAGGTGCGGCGGTGAACGGGTCCTCCGTCATGGTCGTCTGCCGGGAGCAGGCGGGGATCCTGGAATCCTGCCTGCTGGCTGCCCTCGTTCCCGTCGCCGCCAAGGGAATCGCCTTCGAGGCCGAGCGGTTCCCGCGGGGGTCCTCCACGGTCTTCCGCCTGGTGCCGGCGGCGGGACGGCGTAGCCAGGAGACGGTCAAGGCCCTCCGGAGCGCCGCCGCCGCCGGCGTGGCCGACTTCATGCTGGGCCACCACCTGCCGGCGCGGTTGCGGCGCCTGGCCGAGCGCTGCTATCCCGATCTGGAGCCCGCCGACCTGGACGCCGTGGCGGCCGAGGCGCGCCATGTCCTTGTTGGCGGCGTCGCGGGGGAGGCGGCGAGGGACCTCCGCGCCGCTCTGGAGGACTGGTTCTCGCGGCACCCGGAGGTCGCGGTGGAGGGGTACGTGCGCTTCCGCCTCGGGGACTTGCTGGCGGAATCGGGCGAGGCCCTGCACCGGGCGGCCCGGAGATTGCTCGGGCAACGGGAGGAAGCCGGCTTCCTGGCCGCCGTCAGGGCGGGCCTGGAGAGGGCCGACCGCCGCCTGGGCAGGGCCCATGTGCAGCGGCTGGGGGAAGCTTACCTTCTGCTGGGAGAGGGTGGTCCGCCGCCTGACCTCCCGGCCGGCCTGGGACTGGTCCCCGAGGCGGGAGGGGTGAGGGGCGACGAGGACGGGCTCCTGGCGGCTCTCTTTTGGTTGAACCCCGGTTGCATCGTCCTCCACGGTCCGGATCTCCCCGCGGACTGCCGGAGGGTCCTGGACACGGCTTTTCCGGGGCGGGTGGTGGCCTGCGACTGCTGCGGCGGGCCGGCGGCGCGGGCCGGCCGGAGCGCGCGCTCTCCCGAGGGCGGTCACCGCTCCGGCTAGTCCTAGTCCAGGCTGCAGCACCCTTCCGCTCCGGGGCACGCCGGGCAGGCGTCCGCGCCGCAGGCCGCGTCGTCGCCGCAGCCCGTCCGGGCCGGCGCGCTGACGACGGCCCCCTGCCAGGCGGGGACCGCCTCCAGATCCGCTCCGGCGCCCCCGCAGCGCGGGCAGACGGCCTCGTCCCGCCGGCTCACGGGCAGGAAGAGCTCGAAGCGGGCCGCGCACCGGCGGCACCGGTACGAGTAGGTGGGCACAACCCTCACCTCCGTGTTGTCGGGGATAGTATAGCGCGCGACGGTCCCCCGTGCCGGCGTGGGCGCGGGCGGGGCGGCGCCGGAGGCGGGGGCCACGGCTCAGGGCGGGTCCGCGTTCCCCCCGGCGCGCGCGGGGAGCAGCCGGACCAGGTCGGCGAGCCGGACCGTCTCCCCGTCCAGGGGGGCTGTGGCGGGGGTGGCGCCGGGTGCCAGCACCCGGTCCAGGGTGGGGCGCTCCTCCCGGTAGACGAGGCCCGTGACCAGCTCCTGGCGCCGGGCCAGCATGGCCAGCACGCCCGCCCTGTCGGCCGGGTCGTGGGCAGAGTCCTCCTCCAGACGGTGCAGGTGGCGGCGGAACCATTCGTAGTCCCGGGCGCGGTTGAAGGTGACGCACGGGGAGAGACAGTTGACGAGGGCGAAGCCACGGTGGCGGATGGCTTCCCGGAAGAGGTGGACCATCTCCCGGGGGTCGCCGGCGAAGGCTTGCGCGACGAAGGTGGCGCCGGCGGCCACGGCCAGGGAGAGGGGGCGGACGGGCGCCTCGGCCATGCCCTGGGGGGTGGTGCGGGTCACCATGCCCGGCGGCGTAGTCGGGGAAGCCTGGCCCGTGGTGAGGGAGTACAGGTTGTTGTCCATGACGAAGTAGGCCAGGTCCACGTTGCGGCGGGCCGCGTGGAGGAGGTGGCCGGCGCCGATGGCATAGCCGTCCCCGTCGCCGCCCGCCGCGACCACGGTCAGGCCGGGGTTGGCCAGCTTGACACCGGTGGCCACGGGCAGGGCCCGTCCGTGCAGGGCGTGGAATCCGTAGGAACGGGTGTACTGGGCTATCTTGCCCGAGCAACCGATGCCGGCCACCACCACGACCCGGTGGGGAGCGAGGCCGAGGTCCGTCAGGGCCCGCTCCAGGGAGGCCAGGACGGCGTAGTCGCCGCACCCGGGGCACCAGGTGGGGCGGACGGCGTGCAGATCCTGGGCCGTGGGCACCTCCCTCTCACCCCGGGATGCCGGCGCCGCGGCGGAGGGCCCGACGCCGCCGTCCGTCGCGCCGCCGAACTGCCAGGGCGGCAGCCGCCACCTCGGACGGGAGCAGGGGGCGGCCGTCGTAGCGGCCATACCCCGTGGCGGCCACGCCGTGCTCCGCGAGGAGGCGCCGCACCTGGCCCTCCTGGTTCTGCTCCGCCGTGAGGAGACGGGCGCGGGGCGGCAGCACCCCCTTGACCCAGGCGGCGGGGAAAGGGTGAAGGAGGCGCAGGTGGAGGTGTCCCGCGGCCACCCCCGCTTCCTCCAACCGGCGGCGGGCCTCGGCCAGGCAGCCTCCCGTAGAGCCCCAGCCCACCAGCACCACCTCGGGGTCCGCGGGACCGGAGTAGAAGCCGCACGGGGCCGCCCAGGAGCCGCCGTCGGCCGTCCAGGTGAGGAGGCCGTCCTCCCTCCCGGCCAGCGTCGCCAGCTTGCGGCGCCGTTTGTCCATCTGGGCCCGGCGGGTGGCGGGATCCTCCGTCTCGCGGCCCCTCTCGTCGTGCTCGTTGCCCAGGACGGTGTGCAGGAGCCCCGGCTGGCCCGGCATGGCCCGCGGGGAGACGCCGTCGGGGGTGAGGGCGTAGCGGGGGAAGCCGGACGGGCGGCGCTGCCCTTGCTCGGGGGGGAACCGCGGCTCGGGTGCGCGCGTGGGTCCCTCGTCCGCGGGCGGCGGCCAGGGGGCGGCCAGGCGTCCCCTGGACGTGGGCAGGCGCTCCGGCTCGGGCCACGGGACCGAGGCCAGGGACAGCGCCAGGTGGAGGTCGGAGGCCAGGATGACGGGGCACTGGTAGATGTCGGCCAGGGTGAGGGCTTCCTGGGCGGCGTGGTAGCAGTCCAGGGTCGAGTGGGGCGCCAGGACGAGCCGCGGGAACTCGCCGTGGGACCCGCGGAGCATCTGGTCCAGGTCGCCCTGCTCGGTGCGCGTCGGCAGGCCCGTGCTGGGGCCGCCCCGCTGCACGTCCACCACCACCAGCGGCACCTCGGCCATGCCGGCCAGGCCCAGGCCCTCCTGCATGAGGGAGAAGCCGGGGCCCGAGGTGGCCGTCATGGCCCTGGCGCCGGCGAAGGAGGCGCCGATGGCCTGGCAGACGGCCGCCAGCTCGTCCTCGGCCTGGACCGTCACCCCGCCCAGGGGTGGCAGCAGGGCCTGGAGCCGGTAGAAGATCTCCGTGGCCGGGGTGATGGGGTAGGCCGCGAAGTACCGGCACCCGCCCACGGCGGCGCCCAGGGCCAGGGCCTCGTTGCCCGTCAGGAGGAGCCGGCGCGGCGGAGAAGTCCCCTCCCCGGCCGTCCGCGGAGCGGAGGTGCCGCGGTGGCCGGCCGACCCGTCGGCGCCGGACGGGGGCGGCAGCAGGGGCGGCAGCGGAGGGAGGTGGCGCCGGGCGTGCTCGTGCCCCAGGGTGCAGGCGCGGGCGTTCTGCCGCACGGCTTCCTCCCCCTTGGGCGCGAAGTGGGCCGCAACGGCCTCCACCAGGGCGGCCAGGGGCAGGCCCAGGGCGGCCGCGGAGGCGCCCAGCATGACCATGTTGCGGGCCAGGGGCCGGCCCGCCTGGAGGGCCATCTCCGCAGCCGGCACGGAGAGGGAGAGGCGGCCGTCGGTCGGCGGGGGCCCGGCTTCCTCCGCGTAGAGGAGCAGGGCGCCCGGAGCCAGGCCCGTCTCCCGGTCGCGCCAGACGGCCGGGGACAGGGCCGCCACCACGTCGGCGGCGTCCCCGTGATGTCCGAGGGGGGCCTGGCCGGCCCGCACGTGGAAGGCGGTGTACCCGCCCTTGATGAGGGACATGAAGCTCCGGTAGCCGAAGACCCAGTAACCCGAGCGGTGGAGACAGGCGGCCATGACCTCCCCGGCCGTCTCGATGCCGGAGCCCTGGTCGCCGCCTATCTTCCAGACAGCGTCCCGGTTCGCCATCTCCGTCGGTAGTCTTGGTCGCGCGGCGGCGCCTCATGCCGCGTGGTCGCGCGGCGACGCCTCCTGCCGGCGTCGGCGCGCTCCCGGCGGCCCTTGCCCGGCGGCGCGCGCGGGCGGCCACTATAATGTCTGCGGGAGGTGCCGCGCTTGCGGCCGCGTTCGCGGCTTTTCCCCTTCGTTCTGCTCCTCGCCCTGGCGGCATTGACCTGGCTCCAACTGGCCGGCGTGGGCCGGGTGCTGCAGTCGGTGGGCGCTCGCCGCACCGAGACGGACCGGGCCGCAGGGGTGCGGCGCCAGCCGGGGCAGAGCACCCTGAGGGTGGGCCTCTGGCAGGCGCCCACGGGGAGCTTTCATCCTCTCCTTGGCGGCAACGCCGGCGACGCGGCGGTGGCCCGCCTCCTCCACGGCAGCCTCCTCCGGCCCGGCGACGACCTGCGGCTCGAGCCCTATCTGGCGCGGGCCTATCTCGTGTCTCCGGACCAGATGCTCATCGCCTTCGTGCTGGACGAAAGAGCACGCTGGCAGGACGGGAGGCCGGTTGCGGCCCGCGACGCGGTCCGGACGGTGGAGACGGCCCTACGCCGCAGGCCGACGCCCTCCGACCTCCTGCCCATCAAAGGCGCCGCGGCCTTCGCCTCCGGGCGGGCGGCGGCGGTGGCCGGCCTCCGGACCGTGGGAGACGGCGTCCTACTGGTCCAGCTGGACCGGCCCTGGGGGCCGGCCCTCACCGCCGTGGGCACCCTGCCGCTGCTGCGGGCCGATCACCGGGGGGCGGGACCGCCGCCGGCCTCTGGCCCCTTCGCCGTCGGCCGGACGGTGCGCGACCGGCAGGGCCGCCTCGTCTACGTCCAGCTCGTCCCCAACGGCGGTTTCCCGGGGGAGAGGCCGGGCCTGCGGGCCGTCGAGCTCTTGCTGCTGGAGGGGAGGCCCACCGTCAGGGACCTGCGCCAACTCCGCATCGACGTGGTGGACGTCCGGCCCGAGTACGCCGCCCTCTTGGGGCGCAACGGCTTCCGCCTGGTGGAGGCGCCCCGCGCCGGCTACTACTACGTGGGGTTCAACCTCTACCGCGCGCCGCTCCACGAGCGCCGCTTCCGCGAGGCGGTGGCCCGGGCCGTGGACACGGACCGGCTGATCCGGGTCGCCCTGGCCGGGCGGGCCACGCCCCTGGCCGGACCCGTCTACCCCGGTTCCTGGGCCGAGCCACCGGAAGGCGCCCCCCGCCGGCCGGACCCGACCGCGGTCCAGCAGCTCTTGGGAGAGCTGGGCTACGCCGACCGCAACGGGGACGGCGTCCTGGACAAGGACGGCAAGCCCCTGGTCCTCAACCTGGCCTACGGCCGCGACGACGCCACCCAGGCCGCCATCGCCACCTTGATCTCCCGGCAGTTGCGGGACGTGGGCATCCGGGTCTTCGTGCATCCCCTGGACCGCCAGGACTTCCTGCGCCTCGTCTTCGGCCGGCGCAACTTCGACCTCTACCTGGCCACGTGGCGCCTGGACGTGGATCCCGCCCTGTCCCGTTTCTTCGCGCAGGAGGCGGCCGCCAACGCCGTCGCCTTTCGGGCCGGGCGGCTGGAGGCGTTGCTCCAGGCGGCGGACGCCACCGTGGATCCCGCCCGGCGGGAGGTCTACTATCAGGCGCTGACGCGGGAGATCAACCGGCAACTGCCCTACCTGTTCCTGTTCTCGCCCAACCAGGTGGTGGCCCTGAGCGGCCGCGTGCGCGGCTACTGGCCCGGCCCCGGTGGCTGGCCCGCCTTTGCCGAGCGGTGGCTGGTGGCCTCGTGACAGCGCCGCGCCGGGCCATACGGGCCAGGGGCCTGACCAGGTGCTTCCGCCGGCCCGTGAGCCGGCCGGGGCTGGCCGGCGCCTTCCTCGACCTCTTCAGCCGCCGCCACGAGACGGTGCGGGCCGTGGACGGCATCGACCTGGAGGTGGAGCCGGGGGAGGTGGTGGGCTACATCGGCCCCAACGGCGCGGGCAAGAGCACCACCATCAAGCTCTTCACCGGCATCCTGGTGCCCACGGCGGGCGAGATCCGGGTCAACGGCTTCGTGCCCTGGCGGGAACGGCGCCGCTTCGTCCGCACCATCGGGGCCGTCTTCGGCCAGCGGACCCAGCTCTGGTGGGACATCGCGGCGCGGGAGTCCTTCCGCCTCCTGGCCCGCATCTACCAGCTGGATGAGGCCGACTTCCGGGCCCAGCTCCGCCTCCTGGCCGAGGTGCTGGACCTGGACCCCCTGCTGTCCGTGCCAGTCCGCAAGCTGAGCCTGGGGCAGCGCATGCGCTGCGAGCTGGCGGCGGCCCTCCTCCACCGCCCCTCCCTCCTCTTCCTGGACGAGCCCACCATCGGCCTGGACGTGCTGGCCAAGGAGGCCGTGCGCGACTTCCTCCGGGAGATGAACCGCCGGCAGGGCACCACCATCTTTCTCACCACCCACGACCTGGGCGACATCGAAGCCGTGTGCCGGCGGGCCGTGGTGCTGGACCGGGGGCGGATCGTCTACGACGGCTCCGTGGCCGGGCTGCGCGCCGCCGCCCGCTCCGGCCCGGGGCGGCTCCCCACCCTCGAGGAAGCCGTGCGGTCCCTCTACCGGTCCACGGGCGCGGGGGGCGGAGGACGTTGAGGCGGCAGGCGCTTCCGCCCAGGGTGGCGCCGGCCGGGCAACCGGGGCCGCCGGGGTGGGGGAGGGGTCTGGCGGCCTACGCGGAGCTGGTCCGCGTGCGCTTCCTCACCATGCTGGCCTACCGGGCCAACTTCTGGACCGGGGCGGCCGTCTATCTCGTGTACATCGGCGTCTACCACTTCCTCTGGCAGGCCGTCTACGAGCAAGCCGGAGCATCCGGGCGCGCGGAGCTGGGCGGCTTCACCGCCGTCCAGATGACCTCGTACCTGGCCGTGGCCTGGACGGCCCGGTCCTTTTGGTTCAACAACCTGGACCGGGAGATGGCGGCCGAGGTGCGGGCCGGCACCGTGGCCGTGGAGCTCCTGCGCCCTTACAGCTACCTGTTGTCGCGCCTGGCCGGAGCCCTGGGGGAGGGGGTCTTCCGGCTCGTCTTCTACGCCGTGCCTGGCTTCCTCCTGGCGGCGGCCCTCTTCCCGGTGCGGCTGCCCGCCCTGGGGTGGGGCTGGCTGCCCTTCGCCCTGGCCCTCTTCCTGGGCTTCGCCGTCAACTCCCTGGTCAATGTCCTCTGCGGGCTGGCAGCCTTTTACTGGCTCAACGTGTCCGGCTTCCTCATCGCCAAGCGCGTGCTGGTGGACGTGCTGGCGGGCGTCTTCGTGCCCCTCAACCTCTACCCCGACTGGGCCCGCGGCGTCCTGGCCTGGCTTCCCTTCCAGGCCATCGGCTTCCTGCCGGGGGCTGCCTTCGCCGGCGCGCTGCCCGCCGGGGGCTGGGGGCGGCTCCTGGCCGTGCAGGCCGCCTGGGTGGGGGTGCTGGCCGCCGTGGCTGCCGCCGCCTGGGGGGCGGCGCGGCGCCGCCTGGTGGTGCAGGGCGGATGACGAAGCCGCGGGCGGAGAGCGGTGCCACGGCCGCGGGCGCCTCAACGGGGGCGGGATGGCGGAGGCTGACGGCCTACCCCGCCCTGGCCGGGCTGTACGCGGCTCAGTACTGGAAGGGGCTCATGGCCTACCGCGCCGACTTCTGGGCGGGGCTGGCCACCGACCTGGCCCACCAGGGGGCTTCCCTCCTCGTCATCCTGGTCCTCTTCACCCAGGTGCCGGCGGTGCGGGGCTGGAGCCGGGAGGAGATGATCTTCGTCTACGGCTACTTCCTCGTTCCCTTTTCCCTCTTCCATGCCAGCGCCGCCAACCTGTGGGACTTCGCCGAACGGTACGTGGTCCACGGCGAGCTGGACAGGCTGCTCCTGCGGCCCCTGCCGGTTCTCTTCCAGGTGCTCCTGGAAACCATAGAGCTGGAGGCCCTGCCCGGCCTCGGCACGGGCGTGGTGCTCATGGCGTGGGCCGGCGCCCGCCTCGACCTCCACCCCTCGCCCGTCCAGGTCCTGGCCGTCCCCCTCCTGGTGGCGGCCAGCGTGTGCGTGTACTACGGCATCTTCGTGGCCGTGGCCAGCCACGCCTTCTGGGCCGACGGCCGCACGGGGCTCGTCCCCCTCCTCTGGAACCTCAACCACTACGGCCGTTACCCCACCGACATCTACGGCGGCGTCCTCCGCTTTCTCCTGACCTGGGTGCTGCCCATGGGCTTCGTCGGCTTCTTCCCCGCCGCCGCCCTCCTGCGACCGGAGCGGTGGTGGACCTACGGCCTGCTGGCGCCGCTGGTGGGGGGAGGCATCCTGTTCCTGGGCCTGCTCGTGTGGCGGGCGGGCCTGCGCCGTTACCAGGGCGCCGGCTCCTGACGCCTGCCTTCGCGTCCTCCTCGCTTCCTCCCTGCGTCCTCCTCGCGTCCTCCGGTGGGGGCAACCGGCCCCCTGGCGAACGAAGGGATTGGCCGCGACAACCTTTTTCGGCTTTCAGGCGCCGTGCTCCTTGCCATCCACGATCGGGCCGGAGCGAAGAACTCCCCGCCTTCCATACCCCATTATATGCCTATACAGCAAAAGTGCTATATATGATATAGCTATAGGAAGGATTGTCATGATAAAACATGAAGCCCACATTGTGTCCCCTCGCTCCGCTACTGCGGTGATGCAGCCGTGGGCCGAACCGGAGCCAACGCTGCCGGGCGGGCTACTGCACGAGGGCGCCGCCGGGGACGGGGACCAGGCGCGCGATCCGCTCCTCGCGCCCGTCGAGGGCGTCGAGGTAGACCAGGTACACACCGTCCCGGTGGCGCACCGTCACCTCCCAGGCCAGCTCCTCCCGGCCGCCCGGGAGGGGGATGAGGGCCAGACGAGGTGCGGCGGCTGTGGCCCCCTCCGCCGCGGCCAGGGCGCGG
>CAYXQP010000007.1:21451-32567 GCA_964467515.1 uncultured Eubacteriales bacterium
CGGCCAGGGCGCGGTGGCGGCGAAGGCCACGGTCTGGACGCCGCCCTCCCCCGAGGACGAGACGGGCACCAGGTCGGCGAAGCCGTTGCGCGCGAGGAAACGCGCGGCCCGCGCCGCGGCCTCCTCGGGCGTGAGGCGGCTCTGCCCCACGGGCCTGTGGCAGAGGAAGAGGAGGACCCGCCCGCCCCGGCGGCTGACGTCGGCGCGGCAGGGCGCCAGTCCCGGCGCGGCCAGGGCGACGGAGAAGGCAGGGAGGCGCCCGCCCACGACGCCGGTGTCGCCCCGGGCGCGGTAGCGTCCCAGGGGGGAGAGGAACCGCTCGGCCGCCCGGCGCGCCGCGGCGGCTCCCACGCGGCCGGCGGGCAGGCCGCGAGGCTTCACCTCCTCCAGGTGGTCCGAGAGAGGGCCATCGTAGTTGAGGGCCGGCAGGCGGGCCAGCCGCTCCTCCATGCTGCGGAAGGCTTGGATCTGTTCCGGCGGCCCGCCCGCGGCGCGCGCCGCCCGCCCCGCGGTGGGGGTCGGCGCCTGGCGTGCAGCCAGGCCGGTCCAGGGCTGGGCCCGGCCGCGCAGGGAGGACTGGAGGGCGTGGAGGTGGCGGTTGAGGAGGCCGGCCTCATCCTCCAGGCGGGCGAGGGTGGAGAGCTGCGCGGGCGAGAGGGCGCGGCCCGCCGCCCGCTGCTGGGCCAGGGAGCGGGCGTAGTCGCCGGTCTGCGCCAGGAGCTTGCTGGTGCGCGTCACCGTGCCGGGCGGTAAGGGCAGCCGGCCCAGGGCCTCCTGGGCCGCGGTGGCCCTCGCCCAAGCGTCCAGGAGGAGCGTCACCTCCTGCTCCCGGCTGGCGGCGGCCATGGCCTTGCCCAGGGCCAGCTGCATCTGCTCCGCCGCGTCCAGGGCGGCGTAGAACTCTCGCTGGTACACGGCCTCGAGCTGCTGGCGGTAGCGCAGGTGCCAGAGGCGCTGGCCGTATCCCCACAGCGCCGCCGCCAGGACCGCCAGGAGGAGCAGGAGGAGGAGGAGCGAGCCCCGCGGCCGGCGGCGGGCGCCCTCCCCTGCGCGGGTTTCCTCGGCCAAGGCGAGCACCCCCTACCTGGCGAAGACGTGGCTGCCGATCCAGCGGATGAAGGTGCGTGTCCACACCCAGGGGTTCACGGCCTTGAAGGGGTTCCAGAAGTATATGGCCCCGTAGGTGGGGTCCCAGCCGTTGAGGGCGTCCTGGGCGGCGCGATAGGAGCTGTCCGTGGGCGTGATGCGCCAGATGCGGCCGTTGGCCACGCTCTCGAAGGCCCAGGGCTGGTAGATGACGGCGCTCAGGGTGTTGGGGAAGGAGGGGTGGCGGACCCGGTTCAGGATGACGGCGCCCACGGCCACCTTGCCCTCGTACGGCTCTCCCTCGGCTTCGCCTTCGATGACGCGGGCCAGGAGGTCCACGTCGTCCCCGCGCGACACGGCCGGCGCCCGCGTGTAGGCGGCGTAGGCGTAGGTGGGTTCCCCCGCCCAGTAGCCCAGAGCGGACCAGGTGGAGGCTCCCACCACCCCGTCGGGGACGAGCCCGTTGGTCCGCTGGAAGTCGAGGACGGCCCGCCAGGTGGCGTAGCCGTAATAGCCGTCAATGGGGCCGCGATAGTAGCCCCAATCGCGCAGGGTGGTCTGGACCAGGACCACGTCGCTGCCCGACGTGCCCCACCAGAGGGTCCGCCTGGCCTGTCCCCGCGTTTCCCGCTGGGGGGAGAGGGTGAGGGAAGCCGCCACCAGGGCGGCGGTGACCACCGCCGCCCCGGCGAGCCATCGCCACCGCCCGCCTGTCTTTCCCATCGTTTGACTATTGTGGACAGCCGCCTTAGACTTTAGTCCCGATGCGGCGCCGGGCCGGCTCCCGGCGCCGGGCGCGGGGTGGGTCGGCGGTGCCGGTAGACAGGCAAAAGATAGCAGCCGCCGTGCGCCTGATCCTGGAGGCCATCGGCGAGGACCTGGAGCGGGAGGGCCTCCGGGGCACGCCGGAGCGCGTGGCCGACGCCTACGCGGAGCTCTTCGCGGGCGTGGGGGTCGAGCCCGAGGTGGAGCTGGACGTCACCTTCGACACCGACCACGAGGAGATCGTCCTCATCCGCGACATCCCCTTCTACTCGGTCTGCGAGCACCACCTGCTGCCCTTCGTGGGCAAGGCCCACGTGGCGTACATCCCGCGGCAGGGGCTCCTCACGGGGCTCTCCAAGCTGGCCCGGCTGGTGGAGTCGGTGGCCCGGCGCCCCCAGCTCCAGGAGCGTCTCACGGCCCAGGTGGCCGATTCCCTCATGCGGAGGCTCTCGCCTCTCGGCGCCATGGTGGTGGTGGAGGCGGAGCACCTCTGCATGACCATGCGGGGCATTCGCAAACCGGGGGCCGTCACCGTCACCTCGGCGGTGCGGGGCGTCTTCGCCCAGTCGGCGGCCACGCGCGCCGAGGCCATGGCTTTGCTCCGCCGCGGCTGAGCCGCCTCCACCGCTGCCCGGGCGGCGCCCAGCGGCGGGGCCGGGTCTGGCGGCGGAACGGGCGGTGCGGGTCCGGGTCGGGGCGGCCCTTCAAGGGCTTACTAGTGGGTGTTGCCTAGTACGGGGTCTGTAGTATAATTGGCGCCAGATTTTCCGCCTGGCAGCCCGGATTTCCGGGTGGTCCCGGTCGGCCTCTTGGGGGGAGGGGGCTATGGGACTCTGGCAGCGCCTCAAGTCCTGGCGTTTCATCCGCTCCATCTATCGCAACGAGTACCCTGACACGCCGCACAACCAGGTGCTGGTCATCCTCAACAGCGTGGCCCTGCACCTGCATCCGGTCAAGATCCCGCGTCACGCCGTCAGCGTCAAGTACACGTGGGGGCTGGGCGGCACCTCGCTGCTCATGTTCCTCATCCTGACCGTGACGGGCGTGCTCCTCATGTTCTACTACATACCGGCCATCCCGCAGGCGTACTTCAGCGTCAAGTCCCTGGAGACCAACGTCCTCTACGGTATGTTCCTCCGCAACATGCACCGGTGGACGGCCCACGGCATGGTCCTCATCGTCTTCCTCCACATGTGCCGCGTCTTCTACACCGGCTCCTACAAGCCGCCCCGCGAGTTCAACTGGGTCATCGGCGTGGTCCTGCTCCTCATCACCTTCCTTCTGAGCTTCACCGGCTACCTGCTGCCCTGGGACCAGCTGGCCCTTTGGGCCATCACCGTGGGCACCAACATGGCGGGCGCCACGCCTCCCGCCGAGTACGCGGGCAAGTACATCCGCTTCGCCCTCCTGGGCGGGTATGAGGTGGGGCAGGCCACCCTGGTGCGGTGGTACACCCTCCACGTGCTGGCCCTCCCCCTGGTCTGCATAGCCCTCATGGCCATGCACTTCTGGCGCATCCGCAAGGACGGCGGCATCTCGACCCCCATCCCTTACGAGGAAGCCGACCCGCTGGCGGGAGCCGTGCGAGGGGGTGCCGCCCATGGCCGTCCTTGAAAAGGAGGTGCGGCAGACCCGCCCGCGCCCCGAGGAGCGGGGGGGGGAGGACAAGGTCTTCGTCTGGCCTCACCTGGTGCGCATCGAGATGATCGGGATGCTGGTGTACCTGGTTCTCTTCGCCCTCATGTCCATCTTCATCAACGCACCCCTGCGGAATCTCGCCAATCCCGAGGTTACGCCCAACCCGGCCAAGGCGCCCTGGTATTTCCTCGGCCTGCAGGAGCTGCTGCTCCACATGCACCCGGCCCTGGCCGGCGTCATCGTGCCGGGCGCCGTCCTGGTGGGCCTGGGCATGATCCCCTACTTCGACGTGGACCGGCGGGGAAGCGGAATTTACTTCAGCACCCGCAACGGGCCCCGCATCGCCCTCTTCTCCTTTGTCTACACCATCGCCTGGGAGGTGGGCCTGATCCTCCTCGACGCCCAGGGGGTGGAGGGGGTGAGCGCCGGGGGCATCGCCGCCGTGCTCAAGCGGATCATGCCCTTCCCCGCCGTCGTGGAGGCCCTGATCACCGACATCGTGGTGCCGTCCTTCCTCATGCTCTTCATCCCGACGCTCCTGGTGCTCATCGTCAAAAAGGTGTGGAAGGCCAACATGCGGGAGGTCATGATCGCCCTCTTCTCCTTCTTCGTGGCCTCCTTCGTGGTCCTGACGCTGATCGGCAGCGCCTTCCGCGGCCACAGCATGAAGCTCTTCTGGCCCTGGCAGGTGGGGGCGCCGGAGGAGATGATCCAGTGAAGCAGCGGACGGATGGTGGTGGCGGCCGTGTCTGACGACGGAGTGCGCGCGGAGCGCCGGCTCACGCGCCGGAGCCTCCTGCGCAGCGCCATGTGGGGTTCCCTGGGGGTCTTCGCCCTCCAGGGGGCGGGGGCCAGCCTGGCCATGTTCTGGCCCATGAAGGTTACCGGCTTCGGCGGCAAGGTGGTGGCGGGCAAGATGGACGACTTCGCCGTCAACACCGTGACCAAGGTGGCCGACGGTAAGTTCTACCTGGCCCGCATCCCCGAGGGTTTCCTCGCCCTGTACTGGAAATGCGTCCACTTGGGCTGCACCGTGCCCTGGTCGCCGCCGGAGGATCCGGGCCGCTTCCACTGCCCCTGCCACGGCTCCGTCTACGAGATAACGGGGCAAAAGGTGGCGGGGCCCGCGCCCCGCTCCCTGGATCTCATGGATATCGAGATCACCGAGGACGGCCTGGTGGTGGTGGACACCGGCAAGATCACCAAACGCCTCAACTACGATCCCAGCCAGGTGACGCCTGCGCGCCCCGGCGCGCGCGGCCCCAAGAAAGCCTGAGGGGAGGATGAGCCGTGGCCATCATGGGTCGTGAGGTGGCGGAACCCGTCGAGCTGCTGCTGGTCCTCATCATCGTGGTGGTCACCCTCGCCTCCCTCGTCTTCATCCAGGGCTGGATCGAGGGCGGCCCGGGGAACGAGGGGTAGGAGGGGACGCGGTGGGGAGGCACTACCTGGTTGTCCTGGTGCTGACGTGGCTCTTCGTCATCATCGTGGGGGCGTACGGCGTGGCCGAGCCCAAGCGCATGGCCCTTGCCGAGAAACGCCAGTTGGACGAGTCGCTGGAGCGCGGGTTGGAGCTCTATGCCCGCAACTGCGTCCAGTGCCACGGTCCCTTGGGCGAGGGCTGTGTCGGCATGCCCCTCAACCGCCCCGAGTACCGCAACGTGGATCCCACCCAGGAGCGGACCGTCAAGCAGTTCCTCATCCGCACCATCAGCGACGGCCGGGCCGGCACGGGCATCCCCCGCTGGGTCACGCTCCCCGACGGCCGCATGGCCTCCTACACCGCCATGCCCAGCTGGCACAAGGACAAGGGCGGTCCCCTCAACGACATGCACATCAACGACCTGGCCAACTTCATCATGAAGGGCAGGTTCGAGGATGTGCCGGGGATGGTGGGCAAACTCCAGAGCGAAACGGTGGCGGCCATGAAGAAGGCCGGCCAGGATCCCGACAAGACGCCCATGCCCGATGCCATCGGCATCCCCGCCGCCGTCAACGAGCGGGGCAAGGAGCTCTTCGTGGGCCGCGGCTGTGTCACCTGCCACCGGGTGGGAGCCAAGGGGCCGGTGTACCCCATGGCCCCGGACCTGACCTACTTGGGCAAGTGGGGGTTGAGCAAGGACTTCCTCAAGGCTTGGATCAAAAACCCCCCGGCCAAGGAGAACCGCATCCCCGTCCTGTGGACCAACTACGGGCCTGACCTGGACCCCAACAAGAAGGAGGTCCGGTACAACCCGACCTTCATGCCGCCGGTGGGGGCGACCCTGAGCGACGCCGAGCTGGACGACCTGGTCACCTACCTGCTGGCCGAGAAGAAACTGCGGTGACGGCCGGAGGGGGCCCGCACCGGCGGGCAGCCCTGAAGGGGGGTCGGAGGCGGCCGGGATGACGGCGGGGACGTGGCTGGCCGTAGCGCTCCTGGCGGTGACCTCCGGCACACTGGTGCGCCTCTCCTTGGTCCTGGGCATCCCGGCCCTGCGGATGCTCGGGTTCTGGTGCCTGGTGGCCATCGGCCTCCTGGTGGCGCGGGCGGCGGCCCGCTCCCAGGAGGAGATGGCCCGGCGGGAGGTGATAGCGGCCCTGGCGCGCCTCGGGGGCGAGGCCGGCATTGTTCCCGTCGAGGCGCGCCTCTTCGCTGAGACCGGCTCGGGCACTCCTGCCGGCCGGGGGGCCGTGACCGTGGTGGGCCCGGCGGCCGTGGGGGTGCTGGTTCTGGACGGCGTGGCCGAGTATTCCCGCGGGCCCTTGGTCCGCAGGCGCCTCGAGAGGGCCGCGGCCCGCGGCCGGGCTGTGGCCGGGGAAATCGGACGGCGGGCGGCGGCCGCGGGTGTGGCCGTGCCGGTGCGAGCGGCGGTGGTGCTCCTGCGGCGGCGGCCGCGGGCGGCGGAGCGGGCGGCGTCGCCGCTTCCCCTCCTCAACCCCGAGGAGGTGGCCGCGTGGGCGGCCGGAGCTCTGGGCGGGGACCCACCCCTCGCCTCCGCCGAGCGGGAGCGGCTCCTGGCGGCCCTGGGGACGGCCATGCCGGCCGAGTCACCCGGGACGGACGCGCGGGCCGATGCCCGCCCGGGTACCCGGGACTAGTCGGCGGGGGACTGGCTTGGCGGCCTAGCCGTTTACTGCTGGCCGGAGCGTGCTATATAATTGGCAGACAGTTCGGCTTCCCGGGGGAGATGAGGCATGGCTCACCGCATCACTGACGCCTGCATCGGCTGCACGGCCTGCGCCCGCGTCTGCCCGACGGGCGCCATCAGCGGAGACCGGCAGGTGGTCCACGTCATCGAACCGCGGCTCTGCATCGATTGTGACAGTTGTGTGCGGGTCTGCCCCGCCACGGCCATCATGGACCAGTTCGACCAGTTCAAGGAGCGGGTGGCGCGGCGCGCCCTCTGGCCCAAGCCCGTGGTAGACAAGGACCTCTGCTCCGGCTGCGAGTTCTGCGTCTCGGTGTGCCCCTTCGACTGTCTCGAGCTGGAGGAGGGTGGCACCTTCCAGGGGACGGCGGTGTTGGCGCGCGCCAACGACTGCGTCGGCTGCGGTCTCTGCGAGAGCGTCTGCATCAAGCAGGCCATCGTCGTGCGGCCCCCGGTCGAGGTGGCCCGGACCCAGGCCGCCTGACCCAGAAACGGCCGCCGCAAGCCCCTAGTTTTAACCATTGGGGACAGGGCGGCCGGATTTCGTGGCATAATTTCCCTGGCAGCTGCCGGGGCGTCCCGCGGCGGGCGGCCGCCTCGCTTTCACCGGCCACGGCCTGAGGGTGGGGGCGTTTCACGCCCTGCTGCGGGGCCGCGCCATCCCGAGGGCGCCTTCACGACGGCCCCGCGGCGGCGGTTTCCCTGAGACGGTCGTGGACCAACTGGATCCCCCGGAGCGTCAGGTCCGGCTCTTGGCGCATCTCCGTGCGGCAATGGGGGACCACCAACTCCGCCAGGCCGCCCGTGGCCAGGACGGGTGCCCCGCCCACGCTCCGGCGTACCTCCTCCACCAGCCTGTCCACCAACCCCGCGTGCCCGTAGACGAGGCCGGCGCGGATGCTGTCGGCCGTGTTGCCGCCCAGCCCGGCCGCGGGCGGGCGCAGCTCCACCCGGGGCAGGAGGGCCGCCGCCCCGCCCAAGGCCGCCAGGGACACCTGGAGGCCGGGGGCGATGGCGCCTCCTAGGTACGCCCCTGCTGCCGACACGGCGTCCACCGTGGTGGCTGTACCGAAGTCCACCACCACGGCCGGCGCTCCCACCAGGTGGACGGCGGCCACGGCGTTGACGAGGCGGTCCGCCCCGACCGCCTCGGGGGGCTGATAGAGGACGGGTAGCCCGCAGCCGGCGGCGTCCACCAGCAGGCAGTCGGCGCCGAAGCCGGCCCGCGCCGCCTCGCGGAGGACCGGCGCCAGGGGCGGCACGACGCAGGCGGCCGCCACCGCCGTGACGGCGGACGGGGCCAGCCCACCCCGGAGCAGGAGGCCGGTCACTTGGAGCAGAAGCTCATCCGGCGTGGTGTCCCGGCGGGTGGGGAGCCGCCACGTGCCGAGGAGGTCGCCGCCGCGGAAGGCGCCCACCGTCACGTTGGTGTTTCCCACGTCGAAGGCGAGCAGCATACCGAACGTAAGTCTACACCGGCGAACCGCCTCGAGGGAGCCGTGATCGTTTGTCGCCATTTGTTTGACTTTTGCCGGGGCTGCCAAGTAAAATCAGCCCATGCGCCCCTCGGACGAGGTCTCCCCGGCGCGGTCCCACCGGATGGCTGGCAGCTCGCCGCGGGCGGCCATCCCGGCCTTGGTGGTCCTCCTGTTGCTGACTCTCTCGCTGGCGGGTTGCGCGGGTGGCCCGGGCGGCCAGCAGGGGCTCAGGTACCAGTTCCAGAGGGGTGCGCGCCACGACTACACCGTGGGCGCCTCCATCCGCGGCACCATCGGCGTCACCCCCGAGCGACCCGCCGGGCAGACCGGCACCGCTCAAGGGCAGCAAGGGCAGCAAGGACAGGGGACCACCCAGACCATCCCCGTCAACGGCAGCCTGGCCTACGACCTCGACCTGCGCGTCGGTGCGGTCCAGGGGGGCGTGGCCGAGATAACCCACGAGGTCAAGAACGGCAGCGCCGACGTGGCCATGGGCCAGCAGGGGGGGCCGCAGACCATACCGCCCATCCGCCTCACGGTGCGGATGGACGAGCTGGGCCGGGTGAGGGAGGTCAAGGGCCTGGAGACGCTCCAGGCCGACGTGGCCTTCCTCAACGCCCGGCACTTCCGCGAGATGATGGCCCAGGTCTTCCCGACCTTCCCCCAGCGCCGGAGCCGGCTCAAGCCCGGCGACAGGTGGACCCAGAGCGTGGTCCTGGAGGTTTACGGCGCCGACCAGCCCGTCCGCGGCTCCATCGAAACGGTCTACAAGGGGCTGGAAAAACGGGAGGGCGCCATGCTGCACCGCCTGGAGAGCAGGGCCGTCTTCCCCGTCAAGATGAACCGCCAGGCGGCGGGCGGCCTCTTCTCCATCGAGGGCAAGGACGAGGTTACGACCACCTCCTTCGTGGACCCCGGCGACGGCTTCCCCGTCAGCGCGGCCACCCGCATCGTGTACCGGGCAGACCAGACGGTGGAGCAAAACGGCAGGAAGACCAAGATGAAGTTCGACCTGGTCACGGACCTGGAGATCGACCGGTACCCCCGCTGATGGTGCGACGCAGGTTGCCTGGGCTTTGGTCGCCCGACGGACGCACGGTCTCCGTCGGCAGACGGTCGGCAGGGGCAGTGGTCGCTGTTGGCGCGGCGAGCGGTTCCCTTCACATGAGCGGGAGCCGGCGCTATAATGATCTTCGACTCCGCCTCCGCGGGGGCGCGCGTCGGCGAGCGGGAATAGCTCAGCGGTAGAGCGCTTCCTTGCCAAGGAAGAGGTCGCGGGTTCGAGCCCCGTTTCCCGCTCCATGTCCGTCAATCAAGGCGTCGGCCGGCTGCGCAGGCGGCCGACGCTTCTCTGGGCAGAGCGGTGGGGGACGGCGACGTAGCCAAGGGGCCAAGGCGGAGGTCTGCAAAACCTCTATTCGGCGGTTCGAGTCCGCCCGTCGCCTCCATAATCCCCTCCGGTTCCCCCTGGCGGTTGGCGTGGCCGGGAGGCTCGCGAGGAATCCCCGAGACGGTCCGCACGGGTGGGCGGTTAGCTCAGCGGGAGAGCGTTCGGTTGACGTCCGAGAGGTCGCAGGTTCGATCCCTGCACCGCCCACCAGCCCAAACCCTTGATAGACAAGCGATAGCGGCGTAGGCATTCGGGAAGAGGCTGTCAAAAGGGTGCCGTTTGACAGCCTCTTGACAGCCTCTCACGCTGGAACGGTTGCGTGACAGCCTCTTGACAGCCTCGGTTCACTCGGGAATCAGCTTCCGCAGGTGCTGGACGGCCCCCTCGGCCAGGTTGGGCAAAAGGTGGGTGTAGATGTCTTGGGTGATGCTGGCGCGGCTATGCCGGAGCACCGCCGAGACGAGCTTGGGGTGGACGCCGGCGGCGAACAGGGTCGTCGCCACGGTGTGCCGCAGGTCATGAATACGGATATTCTCAGGAAGCCCCGCTCGCCGAAGAATCCGCTTCATGTCCCGCTTCTGGAGCTTGTCGGGCCAGAGGGGCTTCCCCGTGTCTGTGGTGAACACAAGCCCCGTTTCGGTCCATGCTGGCCCCGTCATGGTCCGCTCCATCTCCTGGCGCGCCCGCCAATCGCGGAGGGCCTCCACCACCTCCGGTAGGAGCGGGACGGCGGCCTTGGAGGAGTCGGTCTTGGGTTCCTTGAAGATAAGTTTGCCGCCGACCACCACCGCCGCCTGGCGCACAAAGAGCCGGCCGCCGTCCAGGTCCACGTCCTGCCAGCGAAGGCCGCACGCCTCCCCGCGCCGAAGCCCCGTGGTGCAAAGGATCAGCCAGAGCGGATAGAGCCTTTCCCCCTTGGCCGCCACGAGAAAACGCGACGCCTCCTCCGGGGATAGCGCCCTCATCTCCCGTGGCCGGTGGCGCGGTTTCTCCACCCGTAGGGTGGGGTTCTCCCGGATCAGGCCAAGCCTCACCGCATGGCCCATAGCCGCGCTCAGGGTGTAGTGGATACTCTTCATAACGCGGGACGTGACGCGCCCTTTGGCCTCGTTGTAGAACGCCTGGAGCTTGGCCGGTGTGAGCTTGTTAAGCGGGACGTGGCCGAGATACGGGGCGATGTGCTTTCGCACGGCGACGCCGTAATCGCTCAAGGTGGCCGGCGAAAGTCGCCCCTCCATGGCCCGCAACCACTCCTCCAGGTAGGCGCCGAGAGGCTTTGTGCTGGGCACAAACACTTCGCCCGTCTCGCGCAGTTCGGCTAACTTGGCCGCCCGCGCCGCCTCGGCCTCCTTCTTTGTGCGGAACGTCCGCACCCAGTACCGCCGACGGCCTGTGGCGTCCCGCCCCAGGTACACCTGGACGGTGTAGCCACTTCCCCTCTTGCGTATGCCCTCCGTCATCTCCCATCACCTCCGGACATAAACTAACGCTATCGAACGTAGGCTGTCAATAGGCTGTCAACGCTTCGATAAGCTTACGGCTACAAGGATTAGCGGCGTGGCCTTTCGGCTATCTATCGAAGTCGAAGCCCCAGCAGGAATCGCCGTGTCGGCGGCGAATAGCCTTAG
>CAYXQP010000008.1:0-30096 GCA_964467515.1 uncultured Eubacteriales bacterium
CCCCGGAGGACAAGCAGGCCCTGCTGGAGACTGTGTCCGTGCCGGACCGGCTCAAGAAGCTGGCCTATCTGATCCAGCGGGAGACGGAGATCGCGGAGCTGGAGCGCAAGCTCCAGCTCCGCGTGCGCCGGCAGATGGAGCGGCAATACCGCGAGCACTACCTGCGGGAGCAGCTCAAGGCCATTCGGGCCGAGCTGGGCGAGGAGGGGGAGGCGGCCGAGTCGGAAACCGATGCCTACCGGCAGCGGGTGAAGGCCTGCGGCCTGCCCCCCGAGGCCGAGGAAAGGGTTCTCCGCGAGGTGAACCGGTTGGCCAAGATGCCTCCCCAGTCGGCGGAGGCGGTGGTGCTCCGGGGGTACCTGGACTGGGTTACGGGACTGCCCTGGTCGGTGAGGACCGAGGACTGCCTGGACCTGGAGCGCGCCCGTCTGGTCCTGGACGAGGACCACTTCGGCCTGGAGGCGGTCAAGGAGCGTATCCTGGATTTCCTGGCCGTGCGGCGTCTCGCCGGCCAGGGGCGGGGGTCCATTCTCTGCTTGGTGGGTCCGCCCGGCGTCGGCAAGAGCTCCCTGGCCAGGTCGGTGGCGCGGGCCATGGGACGGCGCTTCGTGCGGGTGTCCCTGGGCGGGATCCGGGACGAGGCCGAGATCAGGGGGCACCGGCGCACCTACGTGGGCGCTCTCCCGGGCCGCATCATCCAGGGAATGCGGCAGGCAGGCTCCCGTAACCCGGTCTTCCTCCTGGACGAGCTGGACAAGATGGCCAGCGACTTCCACGGCGACCCGGCGGCGGCGCTGCTGGAAGTCCTGGATCCGGAGCAAAACCGCTTCTTCAGCGATCACTTCGTGGAGCTGCCCTTCGACCTGTCGGAGGTCCTCTTTGTGACCACGGCCAACACCGTCTACACCATGCCGCGTCCCCTCCTCGACCGGCTGGAGGTCATCGTCATCCCCGGCTACACCGAGGAGGAGAAAGTGCAGATCGCCGTCCGGCATCTCTGGCCGCGCCTCCTGGCTTCCCACGGCCTCACCGGCCCCGGCGGCTTCGCCATCACGCGGTCCGCCCTGCGACGCCTCATCGGCGACTATACCCGCGAGGCGGGGGTGCGCCACCTGGAGCGCCACCTGGCCGCCATCTGCCGCCGGGCGGCGCGGAGGCTCGTCAGCGGCCAGGCAGGCGGGCCGGAGCGTATAACGGCCGGGAACCTGGCGACCTGGGTGGGGACGCCGCCCTTTCGCTCGGCGGCCAGGGAGACGGCTCCCCAGGTGGGCGCCTGCCTGGGGCTGGGGTGGACCGACTACGGCGGCGACGTCATAACCATCGAGGTGAGCGTGCTCCCCGGTCAGGGGCAGTTGGTCCTGACCGGCAAGATGGGCGAGGTGATGCGGGAGTCGGCCCACGCCGGGTTCAGCTTTGTCCGGTCGCAGGCCGAGTCCCTGGGCATCGATCCTCTCTTCCACCAGAGGTACGACATCCATGTGCACGTGCTGGAGGGTGCGGTGCCCAAGGAGGGTCCCTCGGCGGGGGTCACCATCGCCACGGCCATGGTGTCGGCCCTGGCGGGTGTGCCGGTGCGGACCGACGTGGCCCTCACGGGGGAGATCACCCTGCGGGGACGGGTCCTGCCCGTGGGTGGCATCCGCGAGAAAGTGCTGGCGGCGCAGCGGGCGGGGGTGCGGGTCCTGGTCCTGCCCGCGGGGAACCGTCCGGACGTGGCCGAGCTGCCGCCCGCGGTGCGGCGGCGCCTCCGCTTCGTCCTCGTGGAGGAGATGGCCCAGGTCCTGGCCGCGGCCATGGCCGGCGATCCGCCGGCCGGGGCGACCGCCTGAGCCGGTTGCGGTCATGCCCGCCCGCCCGCTCTTCCCGGAATCCTGGCCTCCATGGTGTCCCGCCTCCGGGGGGGGCCGCCCCGATGCGCCGGCGGCGCGCGTGCTCCTGCGGCCGGTCCGCGACGCCGACTGGTGGCACATCTCGCGGTGGGAACAGGACGAGGAGATCCTGGCCCTCATCGGCCGGGAGGAGAGGCTGGCCGTCTGGCCGTGGCCCGACCTGGCCGCCGGGAGACGGCGGGTGCTGGCGGTGGAGTGGCGGGGCCGGCTCATAGGCTACGTGGAGGCCCGGCACATAGACTGGCGGACCCGCACGGCCGAGATGCGCATCTGCATCGGGGAGAAGGACTGCTGGGGCCAGGGCCTCGGCACCGAGGCCGTGCGGCTCTTCATGACCCATTGCCGTGACGGGCTGGGGCTGGAGGCCCTCTTCCTCCGGGTGTACCGCCGTAACGAGCGGGCCATCCGCTGCTACCTGCGCTGCGGCTTCGCCCCGCGCGGCTACCTGCCCGCCGGCCGGCGGGTGGGCCAGGACATCCTCCTCATGGTGGCGCGCCTGAGCTAGCGGCCGTGGGGCGTTCTCCGCCACGTCCGCGCGGAGCGGACCCGAGCGGGGGGACACACTGTGGGCTTCATGTTTTACCATGACAGCACTGCCTACAGCTATGCCGTATACAGCGCGTTTGCTGTATCGGCACAAAATGGGATATGGGGGCGGGGAGCCCTTCGCTCCGACCCTATCCTGGATGGCAGGGAGCACGGCGCTGAAAGCTGAAAGAGGTTGTCGCGGTCAATCCGTGGTTGCGTGCCGGCGATGTCCTGGCTGCGTCTCCTTCCGTTATATAATCTTTCTTGGGCATTCCAGAGAGGCAGGGGAACGATGCTGGAGGGAACGAGGCTGGGCTTCGTCGGCGCCGGGGCCATGTCGCGGGCGCTGCTGGACGGGCTCCTCGGCGAGGGGCTGGTGGCCCCGGCGGCCGTGACGGTGACCAACCGGCGCAACGACCGGGTGCTGGCCGAGCTGCGCGATCGCTACGGCGTCGCCGCCACGCGAGACAAGGCCGCCCTGGCCGCCGCCAGCGACGTGCTGATCCTGGCGGTGAAGCCGCACGACGTGGCCGAGGCGCTGGCGGAGCTGCGTCCTTTCCTGCGGCGGGAACAGATGCTCATCTCGGTGGCGGCCGGCGTGCCTACCGGCGCCCTCGAGGAGCTCGTCCCCCAGGGCATGGCCGTGGTGCGGGCCATGCCCAACACCTCCAGCCGCGTCAAGGAGTCGGCCACCGCCCTGTGCGGCGGCCGGTGGGCCGACGAGCGGAGCCTCGCCGTGGCGGAGGAGGTCTTCGCGGCGGTGGGGCGGGTGAGCCGGGTGCCCGAGGAGCTCCTGGACGCCGTCACGGCCGTCAGCGGGAGCGGCCCGGCCTACGTCTACCTGCTGGCGGAGGCCCTCATCCGGGCGGCCGTGCGCCTCGGCCTCGACCCCCAGGTGGCGCGGGAGCTGGTGGTGCAGACGGTGGCCGGGGCCGGGCGCATGCTCCTCGAGACGGGCGCCGAGCCGGCCGAGTTGCGCCGCCAGGTGACTTCGCCCAACGGCACCACGGCGGCGGCCCTCCGTGTCTTCGAGGAGGGGGGCTTCCTGGCCCTGGTGGAGGAAGCCGTCCGCGCCGCCGCCTCCCGCTCGCGGGAACTGGCGGAGGCCGCCGCCCCCGGCGGCCGAGCCCGCGCCGCGTCCTGACGCATAAGACTCCGCCGTGTCGAGGGGGAAGCCGAGATGGCGGTCACGTGCTTGCCCGCCTGCGGCGAGCGGGGATAACATAATTACTCGGTCCGGCCAGGCAAGGGGCGCCGGATGCCTGAGCGGCCCGGAGGGGGGACCCGGCCATCGCCGAGCAGGGCTTCACCCTGGCTCCCGTGTACGACCCGCGGGACGTGGAGGAGCGTTGGTACCGTTTCTGGGAGGAGGGGGGCCTCTTCACCCCGCGGGCGGGGGACGGGGAGGTCGCCGTCGGGAGGCCGGGCCCGGACCGCGGCGCGGCCGGGGCGGGCGCCGGGCGCGAGGGCGGCGCGGCCGCGGGAGGAAGCGAGGCTGGGCGGCGGACCTACTGCATCGTCATACCGCCGCCCAACGTGACGGGGAGCCTGCACCTGGGCCACGCTCTCAACAACACGCTTCAGGACATCCTCATCCGCTGGCGGCGGATGCAAGGTCACGTCACCCTATGGCTTCCCGGCACCGACCACGCCGGCATCGCCACCCAGGCCGTGGTGGAGAAGGAGCTGGCCAAGGAGGGGCTCACGCGACAGGAGCTGGGCCGCGAGCGATTCCTCGAGCGGGTCTGGCAGTGGAAGGAACACTACGAGCGGCGCATCAGCGGCCAGCTCAAGCGCCTGGGCGCCTCCTGCGACTGGACCCGCACCCGTTTCACCATGGACCCGGGGCTCTCGCGGGCGGTGGAGGAGGTCTTCGTCCGGTACCACGAAAAGGGGCTCATCTACCGCGGCGACTACATGGTCAACTGGTGCCCGCGCTGCGGCACTGCCATCTCCGACCTGGAGGTGAACCACGAGCCGCAGGCGGGCAAGCTCTGGCACATCCTCTACCCCTTGGTGGACGGGCCGCTCCCCGACGGGCGGCGCGGCGTGGTGGTGGCCACCACGCGGCCCGAGACCATGCTGGGAGACACGGCCGTGGCGGTGCACCCGGGCGACGAGCGCTACCGCGACCTGGTGGGGCGGGCCGTGCGGCTCCCCCTGGTGGGGCGGGAGATCCCCGTCATCGCCGACGAGTTCGTGGACCCTGAGTTCGGCACGGGCGCCGTCAAGGTGACGCCGGCCCACGACCCCAACGACTTCGAGATGGGGCGGCGGCACGGGCTTCCCTCGGTGCAGGTCATCGGCTTCAACGGGCGCATGACGGGAGAGGCGGGGAGCCGTTACGAGGGTCTCGACCGCTACGAGGCGCGGGAGCGGGTGGTGGAGGACCTGGAGCGGGAGGGCTGGCTCGTCAAGGTGGAGGAGCACGAGCACGCCGTGGGGCGCTGCGACCGGTGCGACAGCGTGGTGGAGCCCCTGGTATCACGGCAGTGGTTCGTGCGCATGAAGCCGCTGGCCGGCCCGGCCATCGAGGCCGTGCGGGACGGGCGCATCCGCTTCGTACCCGAGCGGTTCACCCGTGTCTACGAGCACTGGCTCGAGAACGTGCGCGACTGGTGCATCAGCCGCCAGCTCTGGTGGGGGCACCGGATCCCGGCCTGGCACTGCCAGGACTGCGGCGAGACCACGGTGGCGCGGGAGCGGGAGGCCCCGCGGGCCTGCCCGCGCTGCGGGAGCGCGCGCCTGGAGCGGGACCCGGACGTGCTCGACACCTGGTTCAGCTCGGCCCTCTGGCCCTTCTCCACCCTGGGTTGGCCCGACGAGACCGAGGACATGCGCCTCTTCTACCCCACCGACGTGCTGGTCACCGGCTACGACATCATCTTCTTCTGGGTGGCGCGCATGGTCTTCAGCGCCCTGGAGTTCACGGGGCGGGAGCCCTTCCGGCACGTCTACGTCCACGGCATCGTGCGCGACGCCCTGGGGCGGAAGATGTCCAAGTCGCTGGGCAACGGCGTGGACCCGCTGGAGGTCATCGAGAAGTACGGCGCCGACACCCTGCGCTTCACCCTCATCACGGGCGTGACGCCCGGCAACGACCAGCGGTGGCACTGGGAGCGGGTGGAGGGGAGCCGCAACTTCTGCAACAAGGTATGGAACGCCGCCCGCTTCGTGCTGGCCCAGCTCGACGGTTTCGCCCCTCCGGGTACGGGGGCGGGGCGGGTCGCGGCGGCGGGGGAGCCGCTCTCCGCGCCGGCGGGAGCCGAGCTGCCCGAGCGGTGGATCACCAGCCGCGCCAACGGCCTGGTGGCGGACGTCACAGACCTTCTGGAGCGCTTCGAGCTGGGGGAGGCGGCTCGGCTCCTCTACGACTTTTTCTGGGGAGAGTTCTGCGACTGGTATCTGGAGGTGGCCAAGCCGCGGTTGGGCGGACCCGGACGGGTCCAAGTCCAGCGGACCCTCTGGGGTGTGATGGAGACGTGGCTGCGTCTGGCCCACCCGTTCCTTCCTTTTATCACGGAGGAGATCTGGCAGAGGCTTCCCCACCGGGGGGAGAGCCTGGTGGCGGCGCCGTGGCCCGTGGCCGGTCCTCGCGATGAGGAAGCCGAACGCGACATGGGTTTCCTCATGGAGGTGACGCGGGCCATCCGCAACCTGCGGGCGGAGATGCGGGTCTCCCCCGCGGCGCGAGCCGTGGTGAGGGCACGGGCCGAGGGGCGGGAGCGCGAGCTGCTGACCGCCGGCGCGTCCCTGGTCCATCAATTGGCAGGTCTCGCGGAGCTGCGGGTGGACGCTGAGGTGCCCGGCAAGGCGGTCACCGCCGTGGTGGGTGGCACCGTGCTGGCCCTGCCCCTGGAGGGGCTCGTGGACGTGGAGCGCGAGCTGGGCCGGCTGGAGCGCGAGCTGGCCGCCACGCGGGACGAGCTGCGGCGGGTGGAGGGCAAGCTGTCCGACCCGCGCTTTCGCCAGCGGGCTCCGGCGGAGGTCGTGGCCAAGGAGGAGGCCAGACGCCAGGAGCTGGAGGTGCGCGCGGCGAAGCTCTCGCTGCGCGTCGAGGAATTGACTCCCCCCGCCCGCGGCTGAACAAGGTTATTATTGCCAGGCATTGGTGTATTGGTGTAAAATGGCAGCAAGCGCTGCCTTTTCTGTTGTTGGCGCGGGGGCTGCTTGCTAAACTTGCTTCTGCCGCGGAGACAGGCGGGGAGGGATGGCCTGTTGCGCCGGGGATCCGTGGGTGCCTTGCGGACGGGGCGGGCCTGATGCTGTTGCCTGTCATCCTTGCTTCCGGCTCACCGCGGCGGCGAGAGTTGCTCCGGTTGTTGGGGATCCCTTTCCGCGTCTGCGCGCCTGCCCTGGACGAGGTTGAGGCGGCGGGTGGAGTGGAGGAGCCGCGGGCTGCCGCCCTGGCCGTGGCCAGGGCCAAGGCCGAGGCGGTGGCGGGTCGGTTTCCCGGGCGGACGGTGCTGGCGGCCGACACGGCGGTGCTGTTGGACGGGACTAGCCTCGGCAAGCCGCGGGACGCCGCGGAGGCCGAGGCCATGCTCCTCCGGTTGCAGGGCAGGACCCACACCGTGGTGACAGGCGTGGCCGTGGTGGACGGAGAGGGAGGGCGGGTTCTCACGGCGTGGGAGGAGACGGGCGTGACCATGCTACCCCTGAGCAGGGAGGACGTGGCGGCCTACGTGGCCACGGGTGAGCCCTTGGACAAGGCGGGGGGCTACGCCGTCCAGGGATTGGGCGCCGCGCTGGTGGCCCGGGTCGAGGGTTGTTACTTCAACGTGGTGGGGCTGCCCCTGGCGCGGACGGCCGCCCTGCTGCGGGAGCTCGGGTTCCACGTGGTCCGGGGGACCGGTTGGACCCGTGGCTGAGGCGGCCCGAGCCGGCATCAGGTCGCTGCCGCCCGAGGCCCGGCCCCGGGAGCGCTTGGCCCGGCTGGGGCCCCGCGCTCTCTCGGACGTGGAGCTCCTGGCCATCCTCTTGCGGACGGGCGAGGGGCGGAGCCGGCTCACCGCCTTGGACCTGGCGCGGCAGATGCTGGCGCGAGGAGGCGGGCTCCGTTTCCTGGCCGGAGCCACCTGGGAGGAACTGGCACGGTTTCGGGGCGTGGGGCCGGCCAAGGCCGTCGAGCTCAAGGCGGCCCTGGAGCTGGGCCGCCGCGTGGCCCGCGAGGGGGTGGCCCGGGTCCGCCTGGCTTCACCGGAACAGGTGGGCGACTTCCTGGTGGAGGAGCTGCGGTGGGAGGAGCGGGAGACCTTCCTGGCCGTGCTCTTGGACAGGCGGTGTCAGGTGCTGGGGATCGAGACGGTGGCGGTGGGCGGTCCCGACGGCGTCTCGGTGCACCCGCGGGAAGTGTTCCGGGCGGCCGTGCGGAGGAACGCCACGGCGGTGATCCTGGCCCACAATCACCCCAGCGGCGACGCCGGGCCCAGTCCGGAGGACGTGGCCGTCACGCGGCGCCTCGTCGCGGCGGGCGGTATCATGGGCATCGAGGTCTTGGACCACCTGGTGGTGGCCGAGGGCAGGTACGTGAGCATGCGGAGGTTGGGGCTGGGTTTCTAGGCGGCTGCGACCGAGACCGCCTGCGGGCGCGGGGGGGCGGATGTTTATGTGGGAGAGCGTGAGGCGGTACCTGTCTCGCGACATGGGCATAGACCTGGGCACGGCCAACACCCTGGTTTACGTGCGCAACAAGGGCATCGTCCTCCAGGAACCCTCGGTGGTGGCCATCCAGGTGGACACCCGGCAGCCGGTGGCCGTGGGGAGCGAGGCCAAGCGCATGATCGGTCGCACGCCCGGCAACGTGGTGGCCATCCGGCCCCTCAAGGACGGTGTCATCGCCGACTTCGATATCACCGAGGCCATGCTGCGCCACTTCATCCACAGGGCCGTCAGGGGCTTTTCCCTCCTGCGCCCCCGGGTGGTGGTGGGCGTGCCCTCCGGCGTCACCGAGGTGGAGAGGCGGGCCGTCATTGACGCCACCCTGCGGGCGGGGGCCAGGGAGGCTTTCCTCATCGAGGAGCCCATGGCGGCGGCCATTGGCGCCGGCCTGCCGGTGGCGGAGCCCACGGGCAGCATGGTGGTGGACATCGGCGGCGGCACGACCGAGGTGGCCATCCTGTCCCTGGGCGGCATAGTCACCCACCGCTCGGTGCGGGTGGCGGGCGACGAGATGGACGAGGCCATCGTCCAGTACGCCAAGCGCCGGTACAACGTCCTGGTGGGCGAGCGGACGGCCGAGGAGGTCAAGATCGCCATCGGTTCGGCCTGGTCCGTCAACGACGGGGAGAGCGTGGAGGTGCGGGGACGCGACCTGGTCACGGGGCTGCCGCGCAACCTGGTCCTCACCGCCGAGGAGGTCAGGGAGGCCCTGGCCGACCCGGTGGAGCAGATTCTGGAGGCCATCAAGGTCACCCTGGAGCGGACGCCGCCGGAGCTGGCCGCCGACATCATGGACCGCGGCATCGTCCTCACGGGCGGAGGCGCCCTCCTCCGCGGCCTGGACCGGCGCATAGGGGAGGAGACGGGCATGCCGGTCGTCATCGCCGAGGACCCCTTGCTGTGCGTGGCCAAGGGGACGGGCCGCATGCTGGAATCCCTTGACCGCTACCGGCGCCTGCTCACCAGCCCGCGGCGGTTCAACGGATAGCGGTCGGTTCGGCGACGGGCGCGGACGCCGGCCGCAGCGCGACCGCAGGCCGGCGAGGCGGGGGTGAAGGGGAATGCGGCAGGCGTGGCGGAACGCCCGGATCGTGGGCGCCGTGGTCCTCTTGCTGCTGGTCGGCCTGCTCGTGTACCTGACCCGTTCCCCGCAGTCCTGGCTGGGCACCATCGGCACCGCCGTGGACGATGCGCTCGTCCCGCTGCAGCGGGGGGCCACGCGGGTAGGGCACGCCGTGGCCGCGGGGGCGGCGCAGCTCCGGTCGGTTGCCTCCCTGCGTCGGGAACGGGACCGGTTGGCCAGGGAGGCGGCGCGGGTCAGCCTCCTGGAGGCCCAACTGGACGAGGCCCGCCAGGAAAACGCGCGCCTGCGGGCCCTCCTCTCCTTCCGGTCGAGCCTGGAGGGCCGGTGGGCCAGTCCGCCCCTCACGGCCCAGGTCATCGGGAGGAATCCCGAGCGGTGGTTCTCCTACGTAACGGTGGCGGCGGGGCGGCGGCAGGGGGTGGAGCTCTACAGCCCGGTCCTGGCGGCTGGCGGGCTGGTGGGACGGGTCACGCGCGTGGGGGAGGACTCCAGCCAGGTTCTGCTCCTAACGGATCCCCGGAGCGGCGTCGGGGTGCGCTCCCGGCACGATCGGCGGGCGGCGGGGGTCGTGCTGGGGCGGGGGGGCCGGGACGGTTTGCTGGTGCTGCGCCTCTTTCGGAGCGACGCCGAGGTGAAGCGCGGCGACCTGCTCGTCACCTCGGGGCTGGGCGAGGTTTTTCCCCCCGGGCTGCCCGTGGGGCGGATCGGTGAAGTCTACCGCGGCGAGGGCGGGCTCGTGCTCTACGCCCGCGTCACGCCGGCCGCGGACCTGGACCGGTTGACCGAGGTCCTCATTCTGCCGGGCGGTCCGGCGGCCGGGGCGGAGCGCTAGGGCGGAGGCGCGCCGGGCGGAGAGGGGGTTCCCGTGCGCCGGTTTCTCTCCGTGGTGGGGTTGGTGGCCGTCGCGTTCTGGGCGGAGCGGTCCCTGGCCATCCTGCCGACCGGTCGGATCCTGGCCGGTGCCGTGGCGCCAAGCCTCTGCGTCCTGGCCGGCACCGGCCTGCCGTTGCGGCAGGCGGTGGCCGTGGGGCTGCTCCTGGGCCTGTCCCATGACCTGGACCGGGCCTTCCTCCTCGGTTTCGGTCCCGCCACCCTGGTGCCGGTGGTCTTTGTGGCGGCCGCCCTGAGCCGCCGGGTCCGAGCCGAGCACGCCCTGGCTCCGGTGGCCCTTGGGGCCGTGGGCGCCCTCGCCCACCAGGCCCTGTCCCTCCTGCTGCTGGTCCCCCTGCGCCTGCCCCTGGACCCGATGGGCTCGCTGGGATTGCACCTCCTGGCGGGCGGCGTTGTCACCCTGGTCCTCTGGCGCCCCTGGAACGCCTTCTGCCGCTGGTCGGTGGGCCCCGCGGGCGGGGAGGCGGCCAGCCTGTGAAATCGCGTCTCAGACACCAGGAGGAGCGGCGGGAAAAGCGGGACCAGCAGCGTCGGGCCATGTCCTTCGGTCTCGCGGCCACGGCGGTGGCCGTCTTCCTCTTGGGCCGTCTGGCTCAGATCCAGCTGGTCCAGGGCAGCCGGTGGCAGGAGTTGGGTCAAGGGCAGCGGGTGCGGCTGGTGGCCGTCCCGGCGCCGCGGGGCAACATCTACGACCGGAACGGGGGGCTCCTGGCCGGCAACAGGGCCGTGTTCACCGTCTCGCTGGTCTACACGGGCGAGCCCTTGCCCGAGGAGGCCGTGCTCCGTCTGAGCCAGATCCTGCAGATGCCGCCCTCCGATATCCGGGAGGCCGAGAAGCTCTTGCGGCCGGCGTACGGCCGACCCTTTGCGCCGGTGCCGCTCAAGGTCAACATCGACGAGCGAACCCACACCCTCCTGGAGGAGTACCGGCACGAGCTGCCGGGGGTGGTGGTGGAGGCGGCGCCCATGCGCACCTATGCCGGTCTGGCTTCCCACGTCATCGGTTACGTGCGCCGGCCCGACCGGGGCGCGGGGGCGGTGGGGGCTTACGGCCTGGAGCTGTCCTACAACGGCGATCCGCAGGGCCTGGACGCGGCGGAACTGGGATTGCAGGGGCTGGATGGGTTGCGGCAGGTGGAGGTGGACGCCCAGGGCCGGCCGGTCCGCGTCCTGCGGGAAAAGCCGCCGGTCCAGGGGAACAGCCTCGTGCTGACCCTGGACGCCGGGCTCCAGAGGGTGGCCGAGGAAGCTCTGGCCAGGCGCATGGAGGAGATCCGCCGTCTGCGGACCCAGTTCTGCCCCAGGGGATGCGAGGCGGACTGGGGGGCGCTCGTCGCCCTGGATCCGCGCAACGGGCAGGTCCTGGCCATGGCCTCGGTGCCCGCCTTCGATCCCGCGGCCTTTGCCGCCTTGAGCCAGAGTGTCCCGGGCAGCGGTGAGGCCAGGGCCTTTCAGCGCCTCTGGGAAGAATGGCAGCGGCAGCGGGGGCGGCCCCTCTACAATCACGCCACCATGGAGGCGCTGCCGCCCGGTTCCACCTTCAAGCCGGTAACGGCCCTGGCCGCCCTGGCCGCAGGGGTGACCAACCCCAGGGAGCGCATCGTCTGCACCGGAGGCATCAGTTACGGCGGCATCAGGTTCGCCGACTGGGCGGTGCACGGCAGCGTCAACCTGGAGAGCGCCCTGGCCCGCTCCTGCAACGTCTACTTCTACACCATGGGGATGCGCCTGCGCATCGAGGGCCTGGCCGGCATGGCGCGCCGGCTCGGATTGGGGAGCAAGACCGGCCTCGAGGCGCGCGACGGGATCCCGGAGGTGGCCGGCTGGGTGGCCTCTCCCGAGACCAAGCGGGCGCGCCACCCGCGCGAGCCCGTGTGGTACCGTTCCGAGAACCTGAGCGCCGCCATCGGCCAGGCCGACAACCAGTTCACGCCCCTTCAGATGGCCGTGATGGCCGCCACCCTGGCCAACGGGGGAACCCGCTACCGCCCCTACGTGGTGCGCGCCGTGCTCTCCCCGGACGGCGGAGTGCTGCGCGCCTTCGAGCCGCAGGTGGAGGCGCGGGTGCCGCTCGACCCGGAGGATCTGGACGCCGTGCGCAAGGGCATGCTGGCGGTCACCCGGCCGGAGCGGGGGGGCACCGCTGCGGCCGCTTTCGCCGACTTCCCTCGCTTGACCAAGGAGCGCCTGGGGCGCGAGATCCTGGTGGCGGGCAAGACGGGCACGGCCGAGACGGGCATCAAGGGCGAGACGCCTTACGGCTGGTTCATCGCCTTCGCTCCTTTCGACAAGCCGGAGATCGCGGTGGCGGGCGTGGTGCGCCACGGCGGCGGCGGGAGCATGGCCGTGGCCCCCGTGGTCAGGGCCATGCTGGACCAGTACTTCGGCCTCAACCTGGCTGTCGCCGGCACCGTGGCCGGCTCCGTCTACGGGGATTGAACACGGCCAGGAGGCTTCCGCCCCTCTCGGTGACGTTAATCGACATAAATCGCCTCGGATCCGGCGGATAACTAGCAGCGTTCCTCTGCATGAGACGTAGATGGCCGTCCGGCCGGCAGGGTTTTGCCAGGTCCGCGCCGAATAGGTAGGGCGGGCGGGGAGGCACCGGGGGTGGGGTTCCCGGTGCGGGTGCCGAGCCCTTGGGGGTGCCGGGGCGTGAGGGATGAGGGAGAGGTCCAGATCAGGGGGACCAGGGGGGGTCTCCTCATCCGGTTGGACGGCGAGGAGGATTTCCAAGCGCTCAAGGCGAAGCTGGCAGAGAGGCTGGCCGCCGCCCAGAAATTCTTCCACGGGTCGGCCGTGACCATCGACGTGGGCAGGCGGGTGCTCACCACGCGGGAGTTGCTGGAGCTGGAGGGCATGTTCAGCGCCAGGTACGGGGTGCGGCTGCTGCAGGTCATCAACGGGGCCGTGGAGGAGGAAGCCGGACCCGCGGGCCTCCCGGCGAGCGGCCGGTCGGAGGTCTGCGAGGAGCGGCCGGCCGGCCGGGACCGCTGGCCCGCGGACACGGTTCTCGTCAAGCGCACGGTCCGTTCCGGTCAGCGCATAGCGTGCAGGGGCAACCTGGTGGTGCTGGGGGACGTAAACCCGGGTGCGGAGGTGGTCGCCGGGGGAGACGTGGTGGTGATGGGCAACCTGCGGGGAGTGGTCCACGCGGGGGCGGGTGGCGACGGAGGGGCGGTGGTGGTGGCCTGGCGGCTGCGTCCCACCCAGCTCCGGATCGGCAACCTCATCACCCGGCCGCCCGACGGCGATGGCGCCGTCGAGCCCGGTTGGCCGGAGATGGCCAGGGTCAGGGACGGTGAGATAGTCATAGATCCCTTTCCGGAGCCGCCTCGCTCCGGCGGGCAGCGTCCCGGCGAGGTAGAAAAGGGGGAGTGAGGGTTGGGCCTCGGTTACGTGGTGACATCGGGCAAGGGCGGCGTGGGCAAGACGACCACCACCGCCAACCTGGGCACGGCGCTGGCCATGATGGGCAAGGGCGTCGTCCTGGTGGACGCCGACATCGGCCTGCGCAACCTGGACGTGGTGATGGGCCTGGAAAACAGGATCGTCTACGACCTGGTGGACGTGGTGGAGGGCATGTGCCGTCTGCGCCAGGCCCTCATCCGGGACAAGCGCCTGGACAACCTCTACCTCCTTCCGGCCGCGCAGACCAAGGACAAGACGGCCGTCACGCCGGCGCAGATGCGCGACCTGATCCAGGACCTCAAGCGGGAGTTCGACTTCGTGGTGGTGGATTGTCCGGCCGGCATCGAGCAGGGGTTCCGCAACGCCGTGGCGGGGGCGGACGAGGCCGTCATCGTCACCACGCCCGAGGTGAGCGCGGTGCGAGATGCCGATCGCATCATCGGTCTCCTGGAGGCGGAGGGGTTGCGGGAGCCGCGCCTCATCCTCAATCGCATACGGCCCAGCATGGTGCGGCGAGGCGACATGATGGACATCGACGACGTGCTGGACATCCTGGCCATCAAACTGTTGGGGGTGGTTCCCGACGACGAGTCCATCGTGGTCTCCACCAACCGGGGAGAGCCGGCCGTCCTCCAGTCTGGCTCCCGGGCAGGGGAGGCGTACCGCAAAATCGCCCGCCGGCTGCTGGGAGAGGACGTGCCCTTCCTCGCCCTGAGCGAGAACGGGAGCTTCTTCTCGCGGCTCCGTCGCCTCCTGGTGGGTGGGGAAAGCCGATGAGAGGGGGGACCGCCGTGGATCTCCTGTGGCGCTGGTTCCACCGCGAACAGCAGAGCAAGGACGTGGCCAAGGAGCGGCTCCGCCTCGTGCTGGTGCACGACCGGGCCAGCGTGTCGCCCCAGATCATGCAGTCCATCCGCAACGAGATCGTCCAGGTCATCTCGCGCTATATGGACATCGACGCCGAGCGGATGGAGGTGGAGATCGCCAACACCCCCGAGTCGGTGGCGCTGACGGCCAGCATCCCGGTCATCCGGGTGAGGCGCGAGGACCGGCGGTGACGGGGCGGCAGCCGTCTTGCTCCCGAGCGCGGGCGACGGCCGGCTCCTCACCTTGTCCTGATGCCGCTATGACTGGGTGAGCCCGCCACTTCCGCGGCGCAACGGGCGCCCTATAATGAAGCGGGCGCGGGGGCGGAAGGCGATGGCGCGGGCAGAGCGGCGTCTGTTGAGGGACGTGGACTGGGTGCTGGTCGTGCTGGTGACGGCCCTGGCATTGCTGGGCCTCGTCCTGGTGGCCAGCGCCACCCAGGCCGGCCTCGACGACCGGTCTTCCTGGCGCTTCGTGGCCAAGCAAGCCGGTTTCATGGCTGCCGGGTTCATCCTGGCCGCGTCCCTGGCCTTCGTGGATCCCGAGGTGCTGCGCCGCGCCTCGCCCTACCTGTACGTGCTCAACCTGGGACTGCTCCTCGCCGTAAAGCTTTTCGGCCGCGAAAGCCTTGGCGCCCAGCGGTGGCTCCAGGTGGGTCCCGTGGACCTGCAACCGTCCGAGTTCAGCAAGCTGATCCTGATCCTGACCCTGGCCGCCGTCATCTCCCGGTGGGAGCGGGGCGTGGACGGCTGGCTCGCCTTCGTCAAGGCCGGCCTGTACGTGCTCCCTCCCTTCGGCCTGGTTCTCCTGCAGCCGGACCTGGGAACCTCCCTCGTGTACGTGGCCATCTTCATGGGCATGGCCTACGCCGGGGGTCTGGCCGGCTGGAAGGTGGCGGCGGTGGGCGGGCTGGGGCTGGGCGCGGCCGTGGGCTGGATCGTGGCCCACCTCCGGTTCGGCCTGCCCATTCCCCTCAAGGATTACCAGCTCAAGCGGCTCATCGTCTTCACCAATCCCGAGATGGATCCCCTGGGCGCCGGCTGGCACGTCCTCCAGTCCGAGATCGCCATCGGGTCGGGCGGGCTGTCGGGCCGGGGACTCTTCTCGGGGAGCCAGAACCAGCTCAACTACCTGCCCGAGCAACACACCGACTTCATCTTCTCCGTTCTGGCCGAGGAACTGGGCTTCGCGGGCGGCGCCGTGGTCGTCCTCCTCTACCTGGCCATCCTGTGGCGGGCGGCGCGGATCATGGCCGCCGGCAGGGACCGGTACTGCAGCCTGATGGCGGGCGGCATCGCGGCCATGCTCACCTTCCACGTGCTGGTCAACGTGGGCATGACCATGGGCGTCATGCCCGTGACGGGCGTCCCCCTTCCCTTCCTCAGCTATGGCGGCAGCTCCCTCCTCACCAACTCGGCCGCCATGGGCCTGCTCCTCAACGTGGGCATGCGCCGCCGCAAGATCCTGTTCTGAGCCCGCCGGCGGGGCGTATGGTTTACCCGCCATGGCGATGGGCCGTGTGGCTGGGGTCCGCGTGAGAGCGCATCCGCTCCTCCTCGCCGTCCTGGGGGTGGCGCTGGCGGGAGGGCAGGCGGTGGAAGCCCTGGTCCTCCTGGCCCTCCTCCTCGGTCACGAGCTGGCCCACCTCCTGGCGGCCCGCGCTTTCGGCCTGCCTGTGGACGAGGTTGTCCTCTATCCCTTCGGGGGGGTGGCGCGGAGCCCGGGCGTGGCCGAGGCCGAGGGGGCGGTGGAATCCTTCGTGGCGGCCGCCGGACCCCTGCACAACCTCTTCCTCCTGGCGGTGGCGCGGTGGCTGGACGACCGCGGGGTCCTGGATCCGGGGCTGGGCACCCTGTTCGTGGAGGGCAACAGCGCCCTGGCCCTCTTCAACCTCCTGCCCGTCCTGCCCCTGGACGGGGGGCGCATCCTGCGCGGCATGCTGGCCCGCCGGGCGGGACTGGTGCTGGTGACGCGACGCCTGGCCCTGGCCGGCCAGACGCTGGGAGGCGTCCTGACGGCGGCCGGAGGAGTCCTCTCACTGGCCGGTTGGTTCGCGCCCAACGCCTTCGTTCTGGGCCTCCTCCTCTGGGCGGCGGCGGCCCGGGAGCGGGAGGCGGCCGCCTGGTTGCGGGCTTCCTACGCGTGGCGCAGGGAGGACATGCTGGCCCGGGGCGTCGTCCCCGTGCGCGAGCTGGCCGCCCCTGCCGGCACGCCGGTGGGCGAGGTGCTCCGGTGGTTTGCCCCAGGAAACTATCACCTGGTTTGGGTCTTGGACGAGCGGCAGGCACCGCTGGCCCTCGTCGAGGAGAGCGCGCTCCTGGCCGCCGCCCGTCGCCTCGGGCTGCGTGCCCCCCTGGACTCCCTGCTCGACCGCGCCGCGCCGTGAGGCCGCCTCCCGACCGCGTCTCCCGCGGCGACAGCCGGCTGCGTGCGGCGGTCGGCGGCGCGGGCTACAATCGCGGTGGAGGTGGGCGCCGTGATCGAGCTGGAGCCCCTCCTGCCGTTGGTGCAAAAGCCGGCCCGTTACCTGGGCGGCGA
This sequence comes from uncultured Eubacteriales bacterium, assembly GCA_964467515.1. Classification (GTDB taxonomy): domain Bacteria; phylum Bacillota; class Sulfobacillia; order DYIH01; family JBBIPI01; genus CAYXQP01. Next base: position 16,870 of record CAYXQP010000008.1, read on the forward strand.
GTGGAACTCGGTGCGCAAGGAGCGGGCGGCGGTGCGGGTGGCCATCGCCTTTCCCGACGTGTACGAGATCGGCATGTCCAATCTGGGCAGCGCCGTCATCTACCACGAGGTGAACAGGCGGGAGGACGCCGCCGCCGAGCGGGTGTACGCCCCGTGGGTGGATATGGAGGCGCTCCTCCGGGAGCGGGGCCTGCCCCTCTTCACCCTGGAGAGCCGGCGGCCCGTGCGCCAGTGCGACGTGGTCGGCTTCAGCCTCCAGTACGAGCTGAGCTATACCAACGTCCTCAACATGCTCGACCTGGCGGGCATACCTCTCCTCCAGGGCGAGCGGGGAGCGGAGGACCCCCTGGTGATAGCCGGCGGTCCCTGCGCCCTCAACGCCGAGCCGCTGGCGGAGTTCCTGGACCTCCTGGTCCTGGGCGACGGGGAGGAAGTCATCCACGAACTCCTGGACGCCCTGCGGGAGTGGAAGGAAGCCGGCCGGCCCGGCGGGCGTCCGGCCCTCCTGGCGCGGCTGGCGACCGTCGAGGGAATCTACGTGCCCTCCTTTTACGAAGTCTCCTACTTCCCGGACGGCCGGGTGGCGGAGATCCGCCTTACCGCGGAGGGCCGCGCGGCCGGGGCTCCGGCCAGGCCGCGCCGGCGCATCGTCCGCGACCTGGACGACCTGGACTACCCCACGAGTCCGGTGATCCCGTGGACCGACGTGGTCTTCGACCGCATGATGGTGGAGGTGTTCCGCGGTTGCACGCGGGGTTGCCGGTTCTGTCACGCCGGCATGGTTTACCGCCCCGTCCGCGAGCGGTCGCCCGCCAGGGTGACGGCCCTGGCCCGAGAGCTGGCCCGGCGCACGGGGCACCACGAGCTCTCGCTGGTTTCGCTGGCCAGCAACGATTACGGCTCCATCCGCCAGGTGCTGGCCGAGCTGACCGGGGAATTGGGTTGCCAGGGCATCAACGTGGCCTTGCCCTCGCTCCGGGTGGACGCCTACTCGGTGGAGCTGGCCCGGGAGGTGCAAAAGGTGCGGCGCTCCGGCCTCACCCTGGCGCCGGAGGCCGGTTCCCAGAGGCTCCGCGATGTCATCAACAAGGGCGTGACGGACGCCGACTACGAGGAGGCCCTGGCGGCCGCCTTCGCGGCCGGTTGGGACCAGGTCAAGCTCTACTTTATGGTGGGGCTTCCCACCGAGACGGATGCCGACCTGGACGGCATCGTGGAGATGGCGCGGCGGGCCCACCGCATCCACAGGCTGGTGGCGGGGGAGGCGCGCCGCCGGCGGCTCCAGGTGACGGTGAGCACCTCGCCTTTCGTGCCCAAACCGCATACCCCCTTCCAGTGGGAGCCCCAGTTGCCGCGGGAGGAGCTGGACAGGCGGCAGCGCCACCTCCGCTCCAGGCTCCGCGGCGGTGGCTTCCGCTACCGCTGGCACCGTCCCGACCAGAGCTTCCTGGAGGCCGTGCTGGCCAGGGGCGACCGCAGGCTGGGCCGGGTGCTCCTCCTTGCCTGGCGGGCGGGCTGCCGCTTCGATGGCTGGGAGGAGCAATTCGATCTGGCGCGCTGGGAAGGGGCCTTCCGGCAGGCGGGCCTCGATCCAGGGTGGTACGCGGGGCGGAGGTTGGCCTACGACGAGACGCTGCCGTGGGATCACCTGGACACGGGTGTCCGCAAGGAATTCCTGGCCCGCGATCACCGGGCCGCCCTGGCCGCCGCGACGCTCGCGGACTGCCGCTGGGATCGGTGCTCGGCCTGCGGCGTGTGCTTGGACCGGACGGGGGTGAGGACCAGGCTCAAGCCGGGCGACCGGGGGCGGCGGCCGGCCTCCGCAGCGCCATGAACCCCGGGGAGACGACCTGGCTGCGCTTGCGGCTGGCCAAGGAGGGCGACGCCAGGTTCCTGGGACACCTGGACCTGATGCGGGCCCTGGAGAGGGCCATCCGCCGGGCGGGTCTGCCCCTGGCCTACACGGGAGGCTTCAATCCCCAACCGCGCCTGGTGGCCGCCTCCGCCCTCGCCCTGGGTGCCAGCAGCGAGGCCGAGCTCTTCGACGTCGGCCTGTCACACCCCGTGGACCCCGGGGAGGGCGCCGCCCTGCTGGCCGGCCAGCTGCCGCGGGGTTTGCGGCTCCTGGCGGCGAGAGCGGTGGGGGAAGCGCGCCCCTCCCTGGCGGAGGCGTTGGCGTGGGCAGCTTACCGGCTCCGGCTGGACGGGGTACCCGGCGGGGGGTGGAGCAGGCTCCTGGAGTCGGCAGCCGCGGAGATGGGCGCGGCAACCAGGGGAGAGGCGGTGGCGGGGCGAGGAGAGACGGCGGCCGGCCCGAGAGGAGGACGCCCGGCAGCGGGGACGGTGGCGGGCCGGGTGCGGGAGATAACCCTCCTGCGGGCGCGCGAGGGGGAGGCCCTTCTCCACACGGTGCTGGCAGCCGGCGCCCGGGGGCACCTCCGCCCGGCCGAGCTGGTGGCGTGGCTGGAGGGACTGGGCGGAGCCGGGCTGCGGCTTCTGGAGGTGCATCGCCTGGAACTCTTCGCCGAGCGCGACGGGAAGCCGGTGCCCCTTTGGGAGTCGTGAGCCGGCGCCGGCCTTGGTCGGGTCGGCGGTCGGTCCGGTGGGGAAGCGGAGGCGGTTGCGGGACCATGTCGGGGGAGGGGCGAGGTTGGAGAGGGAGTTCCTGATCACGGCGGAGGGCGGCGAGATCCGCCTGGCCTGCCGCGAGGACGGCCGGCTGGTGGAGTACTACGAGGAGGGCGACGAGGAGGAGCGGGTGGCGGGCAACGTCTACAAGGGGCGGATCGTCACCGTTTTGCCGGGCATGGACGCCGCTTTCGTGGACGTGGGCCTGGACAAGAACGCCTATCTCTACCTTCCGGATTTGGCCCGGGCCCGAGGGCGGTCGGCCGGGGTCGGCCGGCGCGGCGTCGGGGCCGGACTGCAGCCGGGAGACGAGATCGTGGTCCAGGTCTACAAGGAGCCCGTGGGGGAGAAGGGCGCCCGCGTCAGCGCCCGCCTGTCCCTGCCGGGACGGTTCCTGGTGCTGATTCCGGGGGCGGGCAACGTGGCGGTTTCCCAGCGCATCCCTGCGGTGGAGGAAAGGGAGAGGTTGCGCGGCCTGGCGGCCTCCCTCCCGGCCGAGGGGTGCGGGATCATCGTGCGCACGGCCGCCGAGGGGCACGAGGGCCGGGACCTGGAGCGCGACCTGGAAACCCTGCTCGGTCTCTGGCACGGCATCCGGGAACGGGCGGCCAGGGTGAGGGCGCCGGCTCTCCTGCACAGGGAACAGGCGCTGCTGGCCCGTGTCCTCCGGGAGGGTTTGAGCCCCGAGGTGACCGGCATCACCGTGGACGACAGGGGGCTCCTCGAGGAGGTGCTGCGGCTGGTGCGGCTCTTCGAGCCCGGCCTCGAGGGCAGGGTTTCCTTCTACCGGCAGGGCGCGGGGCAGCCCCCCCTGTTCGTGGCCCGCCGGGTGGAGGAGGAGCTGGACCGGGCCATGGCGCGTCGGGTGTGGCTAGCCAGCGGAGCCTACGTGGTGGTGGACCAGGGCGAGGCTCTGACGGCCTTCGACGTCAACACCGGCCGCTTCACCGGTGCCACGGCCCTGGCCGACACGGTCTTTTCCGTGAACAGGGAGGCGGCCGTGGAGGTTGCCCGCCAGCTCCGGCTCCGCGACATAGGCGGGATCGCGGTGGTGGACTTCATCGACATGCCCGACCCAGCCCAGCGCTCCGTGGTTCTGAAGGAGCTGGAGGAGCACCTGCGCCGCGACCGGGCCCCCGTAACCGTGCACGGGTTCACCCGGCTCGGCCTCGTGGAGCTGGTCCGCCGCAAGAAGCGGAAGAGTCTCACCGAGCGGTGGACGGGCGTTTGTCCCACCTGCCGCGGCACCGGCCGGGTGGCCAGTCCCGAGAGGGCCGCGAGACGGGTCAGGATCCGTCTCCTCCGCCTGCTTCGGGTCACGGCCGAGGATGCCGTCCTGGTGGAGGTGCACCCGGCGGTGGCGGGGGTCCTCGAGGGGTCCGGCGGCCTGCCCGAGCTGGAGAGGCTGACGGGCAAAGCCGTGGTGCTCAGACCCTCCGAGGCCAGGGCCGTGGACGAGGTGCACCTGATCGCCGCGGGAGATCGCGGGCGCATCGCGGCGGCCGGTCGTCGTTGACTGGCCCGCGCGTGCCGTGTTAGACTCATTTGCCGTAATCGCCCGGCGGGAGCTGAGGCAGCGTGTACGCCGTAGTCGAAACGGGTGGCAAGCAATACCTGGTGGAGCCCGGCTCGGAGATCGAGGTGGAGCGGGTGGACGCTCCCGTGGGGGCGGAGGTGCGCTTCGACCGGGTGCTCCTGCTGGTGGATGGAGACCGGGTGGGAGTGGGGCGGCCCGTCCTGCCGGGCGCCTGCGCCCTTGGCCGGGTGGTGGCCCACGGTCGCGGTCGCAAGATCGAGGGCCTCAAGTACAAGCCCAAGGTCAACTACCGGCGGCGGTACGGTCATCGCCAACACTTCACGCGGGTTCGCATCGAAGCCGTCGCGGATCAGACCGTCAGCGCGGAGGCGGAGGCATAGGCCGGCGGTGTGCCGCCGGCCCCGGGTGGGCGGAGCCTTGGTGATCGTCACCATCCTCCGGGACGAGGAGGGCGGCATCGCCGGCTTCGAGGCCAGGGGCCATGCGGGCTACGCCGAGCGCGGGGCCGACATCGTGTGCGCCGGGGTCTCGGCTCTCACCCAGGCGGCCGTCCTGGGATTGGCGCGGCGGCTGGAGGCCCCCCTCCTGGTCGTGCAGCGCGAGGGTTTTCTGCGGTGCACGCTGGGTCCGGGTGTCGGCCGCGAGGTGAGGGCGCGGGCGCAGGACGTTCTGGAGACCATGTTGCTGGGGTTGAGGGAGATTTCCTCCCTTTTCCCCGAGCGGTTGACGTTGACGGAGGCGGCCGGTCCACCCGGCGACGGGGCGCCGGGCGCCGACGGGTGAATCGGATCAGACGGGAAGGGGTGAGCGACCATGGCCGGGTTCCTGGAGTTCGACCTGCAGCTCTTCGCCCACAAGAAGGGCGCGGGCACCTCGCGCAACGGGCGCGACAGCGAGGCCAAGAGGCTGGGGGTCAAGCGCTACGGCGGCCAGACCGTGCGGGCCGGCTCCATCATCGTTCGCCAGCGCGGCACGGCCTTCTATCCCGGCCGCAACGTGGGCCGGGGCGGAGACGACACCCTCTTCGCCCTCGTGGACGGCGTAGTCCGCTTCGCCCGCGGTCGGCAGGGCAGACGGCTCGTGCACGTCCTGCCCACCGCCGGGGCCGAGGGATGACCTCCGCCGTCCAGGTGAAGGCCGGCGAGGCCGCGGGCCAGGCCTCCGGGAGCAACCCGCCCGCCGTCGCCCCCGGGGGAGGCGTGACGGCGGGGGCCACGGAGGTGGTTGCCCTGGCGGCCACCTACCGTCTTGCCGTCCTCAACGAATTGCAGGTCCTCCTGGGGTGGGCCCAGCTCGGCAACACGGAACGGGTGGTGTCCTTCATCTACGCCCTGCGCGACGCCTACCACGCGGAGAACGAGCTATGCCGTTGGGCCGACCCGGAGACGGCGGCCCTGCTTCTCCTCCGCAGGGCCGTGGCCGATGTGTGCCGGACGGAGGTCCGCTTTGCCCTCGAGGCGCCGGGTCCCTTCCGCATCCCCGCTGCGGCGCGGGGGACGGTGGCCGACCTGGTGGATGCCTGCCTGGCGTGGATGGCCGCGGGCGGCGTCGGTGCCCCGCTCCTGGTGTCGGCAGCCTCTGATCAGTGGTGCGGATCCCTGACCTGTCTGCTGCCTCCGGGGGGAGACCCCTCGCTGGCCCAACTGAGCGAGGCCCTGGCCTCCCTGCGGGGGGAGGGAGCGGGTCTGGAGGCTGATCTGGCCCTCTTCCAGGAGCGGGGAGGCGAGTTCGGACGCATCCGCCGCGGCGGCCGCGAGAGCCGTTGCGGTTTCCTCCTGCGCTGGCCCCATCCTCCGGACGAATGTTTGTAGACCGGGCGAGGATCGCCGTGAGAGCCGGGGACGGGGGCGCCGGTTGCGTCTCCTTCCGGCGCGAGAAGTACGTGCCGCGCGGGGGACCCGACGGCGGCGACGGCGGCGACGGCGGCGACGTCTGGGTGGAGGCCGACAGACGCCTCCGGACCCTCATGGACTTCCGTTACCGGCGCGAGTTCCGGGCCGGCGACGGCGCGCCGGGTGGAGGGGGCAACAGGAGCGGCGCCCGGGGCGAGGATGCCGTTGTCCGCGTACCGGTGGGAACGGTGCTGCGCGACGGGGAGACGGGTGAGGTGCTGGCGGACCTGGTGCGCCACGGCGAACGGGTGCTGGTGGCCAGGGGCGGGCGGGGGGGACGAGGCAACAATCGCTTCAAGGGTCCCACCCGCCAGGCTCCCCGTTTCGCCGAACCGGGTCGGCCGGGCCAGGAGCGGTGGCTCGAGCTGGAGCTCAAGCTGTTGGCGGACGTGGGGATCATAGGGTTTCCCAACGCCGGCAAGTCCACGCTCCTGGCGCGCCTCACCCGGGCCCGTCCGCGGGTGGGGGCCTATCCCTTCACCACCCTTTCGCCCAACCTGGGGGTGGCCTGCCTCAACGGGGATAGCTTCGTGGTGGCCGACATCCCCGGTCTCATCGCGGGCGCCCACCGCGGCGCCGGCCTGGGCCACGAGTTCCTGCGCCACGTGGAGCGGACCAGGCTGCTGGTCCACGTCCTGGACGCGGCGGGGAGCGAGGGGCGGGATCCGCTGGAGGACTTCCGCACCGTCAACCGGGAGCTGGCCCTTTACAGCCCGCTTCTGCAGGCGAAGCCGCAGATAGTCGTTCTCAACAAGATGGACCTGCCGGAGGCGCGGGAGCGGCGGGAGCGGCTGGAGGAGGAGCTCCGTTCCCTCGGCCTGCCGGTGGTGGCCATTTCGGCGGCCACGGGCGAGGGAGTGGACCATCTCCTCCGGATCATCGCGGCGTCCCTGGCCGCCTTGGAGGTGGAGGCCACCTGAGGCGGTTGGGCGTCATGGGGGGCACCTTCGACCCCGTCCACCTCGGGCACCTGCTGGCGGCCGAGGCGGCCCGCCACCACTTCGAACTCGACAGGGTCTGTTTCGTGCCGGCGGCGCGCGCGCCCCACAAGATGGCCTTGGAGCCCAGCGACGGATTCCAGCGGCTGACCATGATCCTTCTGGCAACCTTGAACCACCCGGACTTCGTCGTCTCCGACCTCGAGCTGCGGCGGCCGCCGCCCTCCTACACCCTGGACACTTTGCGGCAGCTCCGGGAGCAGCACCCCGGCGTGGACCTCTATTTCATCACGGGGGCCGACGCCCTCCTGGAGATCCTCTCCTGGCGCGCCCCGGGCGAGCTTTTGCGCCTGGCGGAGTTCGTCGGGGTCACGCGGCCGGGGTACGACCTGGGCCGCATCGAGGCCGTCCGGGCCGCCCTCGGGGCGGAGGCAGCATCCCGTCTGCACGTCCTCCGCATGCCGGGTGTGGACGTCTCCTCCACCGAAATCCGCCGGCGGGTCCGGGCAGGGGAATCCATCCGTTACCTGGTGCCGGACGGTGTGCTGGCTTACATTACCAAGGCGGGCCTCTACCGGTGAGGGAGGTGGACGCAGCGGAGCGGAAGCTCACGGATTTCGTGCGGGGCCGCCTGAGCCCGTGGCGCTTCCACCACTCGCTGCGGGTGGCCGCGACGGCGCGGCGCCTGGCCGCACGGCACGGAGCCGATCCCGAACGGGCCTGGCTCGCCGGTCTCCTCCACGACTGCGCCCGCGAGCTGCCGGCGGCGGACCTGGTCCGGGCGGCTGACCGGAGGGGGCTCCTCGACCAGGCCGGGGCGCCCCTGCCGGAACTCCTCCACGCGTTGGTGGGTGCGGCCGTGGCCAGGGAGGAGCTGGGCATCGAGGACGAGGAGGTGCTGAGCGCCATCGCGCGTCACACCACCGGCGAGGCAGGCATGGGCGCGGTGGAGCTGGCCGTCTTCGTCGCCGATTACGTGGAACCCGGCCGCTCGTTCCCGGGAGTGGAGGAGGTGCGGCGCGTGGCCGAGGAATCCCTGTCCCGCGCTGCTCTCCTCGCCCTGGAACAGACCGTGTCCAGGCTGGCCGAGGCGGGCCGTCCGGTGGACGCGCGGAGCGTGCGCGCGCTGGACGACCTGCGGCGGCGCGCGGCCGGCGGGTCGCGGGCCAGGGCGGCCGCCCACCGTGGCGGCGAGAGCGGGTGACCCACCGTGGCGGCGAGAGCGGGTGAAGGGAGGTGGAGGGCACGGGATCGCAGCTCTCCAGTGACGCGGCGGCCCGCCTGGCGGCGAGTGCCGCCGACGACAAGAAGGCAAGGGACATCGTGGTCCTGGACGTGCGCAGACTGACGACGGTGGCGGACTACTTCGTCGTCTGCAGCGGAGGCACCGCCCTGCACGTGCGGGCCATCGCCGACGGGGTGCGGGAGAAACTCGCCGAGGCCGGCCGCCGGCTCCTGCACGTGGAAGGATACGAACCGGGCCGCTGGGTGCTCCTCGACTACGGGGACGTGGTGGTCCACGTGTTCATGGAACAGGATCGTTCCTACTACAAAATCGAACGTCTCTGGGCCGACGCCGAGTCGTGGGACTGGGCCGCCGCTGAGGCCGACGCGACCGTGGCGGCTCCCTCACCTTGATTTTTGCAGGATCGCTCCTTAGAATCGCACTGCGTGGGCGGGTAGCTCAGCCGGGAGAGCGCCACAATGGCATTGTGGAGGCCGTGGGTTCGAGTCCCATCCCGTCCACCAAGGCAAGCCCAGAGCCGCACGGATTTGCGGGAAGGAGACAACAGGGAGACCCACACCTCGCCATTTGGTGGCCGCCGTCTCCACGCATGGATCGGTTAGGCAGCACTCACCAATGGCGTTCCTCCGGGCTCAGGATGCGAATATCTCCTCCAAGAGGAAGCGGGCCCGGGGCGGGACGCGCGCTTCGGGGTAGTGAGAGAGGAGCACCCCGATGGCTTCCTCGGTGCTTTTGACGCCGGTCAGCCTGACGAGGAAGCGGATGTCTTCCTCGTCCTCGCGCCGGGCGGCCAGGCACTTCATCGCCAGGAGGTAGCGCGGGGACGCCGCCAGCACCCGCAGGCCCGGCAGGTCGAGCACCGGCGTGGCCTCGGGATCCGGGCCGGCAAGGAAACCCTTGACTGCGTCGTTAAGCCAGCCTTCGGGAAGCCCGTGCTCCTCGGCCACCTCGTGGGCGGCGCGGTAGACTTCCTCCTTAGGGGCAAAGACGGCGTCCACGTCGCGGGTGGCGCGGCGCGCGTCATAAGCCAAGGCCATGGCCGCCCCGCCCACCAGGTAGAGCTCCCCCTGGATACCCCTCTGGGCCACGCGCTCGGCCAGGGCGGAGAGGTAGCGGATGATTTCCTCCCGGGTCAGCACCGCTGGAACTCCGTCTCGTCCACGAAGATGCCCCGGCGGCGGAAGGAGGCTGGGCTTTGGACGATGGCGAGGGCATGCAGGCTCCGGAAGCCGGTGGGGAACCACCACCGTTCGAGGAAGCGCTCTCGCTCGTACACCCATGGGGGAACGGGAAGCCCCCGGTGCACGGCCAGGTGTTCGGCCAGGGCCGCGAGGTAGGCGTCGAAGCGGCGGTCTCCCGTGAGCTCCGGCCTTTCCGCGATCATGGCCGCCTGGCGCCCGGCGTCTCCGTCGGCGGCGTAGAAATCATCGAGGAACTCGCGGATGCAGATCCACGGCTCCTCTCCGCTCCTGATCCTCTGGGCTGTATGCTGGAGGGTCAAAGGTTCGTAGTGCGCCACCGGCATCACTCCCGGGCAGGATTCCGTCTCGTCCCTTGATTTACACTGTTACTTTACCCCTATGAAAACGCGCAACCCCGTTGTAGGGAGATCAGGCTGCGAGATCCCCTCCCGGTACTCAAGAGCCACGGTCAAACGCGTCGCAGCAGCATCTGGGACAATGAATCTCTCCTGAGGCAGGCGGTCTCCATCGGCCGCAGCGCCGCTTCATCGACGAAGGAAGCCGGCGCCGCCTCGCCAGAAGAGGGCTGTCTAGTGACAAGGACGGCAGGCGCGTGCTCCCAGGCGCTCCGCCGCAACCCGATGCACCGTTTCCCCGCTGACCGGTATCCCATTGTGCTCCCGGTGGCAGTGCTGGCAGGGTTCACCCGGGAGGGCGGCGTGGACCCGGCGCGCCAGCGGCCGCCGTGAGGCCGGGGCGCCGCCGAGCCCGGCGGGCGGGTGGCAGGAGGGGTTGGCGCAGCGGACGGCGTCGACAGCGCGGTCCCGTTGCAGGATGTGGCATGACAGGCAGTGGACGGCACCGTGGCAGGAGAAGCAACCCGGCCGGGGCCGGAGGGCCGCGTGGGCTGGCTGCAAGGGTTTGAGGTGGAGGGCGAGAACGACTGCGCCCCCCGCCAGGAGGGCGCCGAGGGCGAGCCAGAGAAGCCGCGGTAAACGGTGGGCCCGATCCTCTTCCATTCGGAGCACAGCATAGGTCCCGGCGCGGCTGCGGTGAATAGCCTTTGGGGACCATCCGGATTCTTACTATTTTCTTTAAGTTGTTTGAGCGCCTTTTGAGCTTGGTGGGGCATCATAAAAGTGTCATGGCAGGTGCCGCATGGGCCGGTGGGGGTCCGGTTGGGCGGGAACCGGACCCTCGTCGTTTCGGGAGGGGGGACGCGCCGGACGCACCGCGCCGTTGGCCCGCAATCCGGGTGGGCTTGCCTCCGCGCCCCCGGCCACGGCACGGGCGCCTGGCAGCGGTGGCCGCCGCGGTGCTGCTCCTCGCTTTGTCCGGCTGCGCTCGCGAGCCGCGGGTCGGGTCCCTGCAGGAGGGGATTCCTTTTGAGCGGATAGACCTGGCGCGGGAGGGGGACCGTCTGCCGGCCGAGGTGCGGTCCTGGGCCGAGGTGGCGAGCCGCCGCCGGGGGGAGCACGTCCGGCACAGGGGAGACCACACCTACATCCTCGTCGCCTGGGGGGAGAAGCCGACCGGCGGCTACTCCGTCCGCGTGGAGGAGGTGGCGCGCGGCCGGCGGGGCGAGGTGGTGGTGGTGCGCCTCACGGCCCCCAGGCCGGGGGACGTGGTCACCCAGGCTCTCACCCACCCCTTCGACCTGGTGCGCACGCCCCGGTTGAAGCGCCCGGTGATCTTCGCCTACGCCGGCGACCTCACCCTGGCCCAGGACGCCGGGGCGGGCGGCCGCGCCGGCGGGCAGCCTGCCCCGCCGGAGCAGAGAGCGCCGGAGCGGGGAGCGCCGGAGCGGGCGACGGTGGCCCGGGCACGGAACTTCATCGTCTTCACCCCCGCGCCGGGCGCCGTCCTCGCGAGCCCCGTGACGGTGACAGGCCTGGCCCGCGTCTTCGAGGGTTCCTTCGTCCTCGAGCTGGAGGACGGCCACAACGTCCTGGCCCGGCAGACGGTCCAGGCCGAGGCCGGGGCGCCGGCCTGGGGTGAGTTCCGGGTCTCCCTCTCCTTCGCACCACCCACCAATCCCGCGGGTGCCCTCATCTTCGTCACCTACAGCGCGGCCGACGGCTCGCGCCGGGAGGAGCTGATCCTGCCCGTCCGCTTCGCCCTGCCCCGCTGAACCCGGCCGGCGCCGGCGGTACCCGCGGGAGGGGAGGCGCGCGGCTCCGGGGCGCACCGGGGGCGGCGGCCAGGGGGCGGTGGCTGGACGGCGAGGGGGGCTTCCGCTATCCTGTTGGCTCGGGAAAGGCGGGGGACAAGTGGCGGAACGGCTTCCCCGGGGCGAGGACCGGTACGACTTCGAGGCCGTGGAGAGCAGGTGGCGGGCGCGGTGGGAGGAGCAGGACCTCCACCGCCAGGAGCGCGACCCGTCCAGGCCCAAGTTCTACTGCCTCGAGATGTTCCCCTACCCGTCGGGGAACCTCCACATGGGGCACGTCCGCAATTACTCGATAGGCGACGTGCTGGCGCGCTTCCTCACCATGAACGGTTACGCCGTGCTCCACCCCATGGGCTGGGACGCCTTCGGGCTCCCCGCCGAGAACGCCGCCATCCAGCGGGGCGTCCACCCCGCCGACTGGACCCGCGCCAACATCGCCAACATGAAGGCCCAGCTCGAGGGCCTGGGCATGAGCTACGACTGGCGCCGCGAGATCTGCACCTGCGAGCCCGAGTACTACCGCTGGACCCAGTGGCTCTTCCTCCTCCTGTACAGGCGCGGCCTCGCCTACCGCAAGCTCGCTCCCGTCAACTGGTGCCCGAGCTGCCACACGGTCCTCGCCAACGAGCAGGTCAGCGAGGGCCGGTGCTGGCGCTGCAAGAGCGAGGTGGAGCGGCGCAAGCTCGAGCAGTGGTTCTACCGCATCACCGCCTACGCCGACCGGCTCCTGGACGACCTCCGCCTCCTCCAGGGCTGGCCCGAGAAGGTGCGGGTCATGCAGGAGCACTGGATCGGGCGGAGCGAGGGGGCGGAGCTCACCTTTCCCGTGGAGGGGCTGCCGGGCGAGGGGATAACCGTCTTCACCACCCGGCCGGACACGGTGTACGGGGTCACCTGCATGGTGCTGGCGCCCGAGCACCCGCTGGTGGGGCGGCTCGTCGCCGGCCGACCGGAGGAAGCCGTCGTGCGCGCCTTCGCCGAGCGGCAGGCGCGCCTGAGCGAGCGGGAGCGGGCCGAGGCCGAGAAGGAGGGCGTCTTCACCGGTGCCTACTGCCTGAACCCCCTGAGCGCGGAGCGGGTGCCCATCTGGGTCGCCAACTACGTGGTGATGGAGTACGGCACCGGCGCCGTCATGGTGGTGCCGGCCCACGACCAGCGCGACTTCGAGTTCGCGCGCCAGTACGGGCTTCCCGTCAAGGTGGTGATCCGGCCGCCCGACAGGGACCTGGACCCGGCCGCCATGGAGGCCGCCTACGAGGAACCAGGCATCATGGTCGCCTCCGGGCCCTGCGACGGGCTTCCCAGCGAGGAGGGCAAGCGCCGCATCACCGAGCACGCGGTCGCGCGGGGCGCCGGCCGGGCGGCGGTGAACTACCGCCTGCGCGACTGGCTCATCTCCCGCCAGCGCTACTGGGGCGCGCCCATCCCCATCGTCTACTGCGAGGCCTGCGGCGAGGTGCCGGTGCCGGAGGAGCGGCTGCCCGTGCTCCTGCCGCGGGACGTGGACTTCACCCCGGGGGGAGGCTCGCCCCTCGCCAAGTCGGAGGAGTTCGTGCGTACGGAGTGCCCGCGCTGCGGCCGGCCGGCGCGGCGCGAGACCGACACCATGGACACCTTCATGTGCTCGTCCTGGTA
>CAYXQP010000009.1:0-12271 GCA_964467515.1 uncultured Eubacteriales bacterium
CCGCTAGCGGGAACACTTCGACCGCTGTGCGCACCGGGATCTCCGCCGCCAGCCACAGGGCGGCACCCGCGGCGGCGACGACCACCCCCGGGACGACGAGGGAGAGCGGCGGGCGCCGGGCAATCCTAAGTCCATGCATTTCTTACACCGAGATGAATCTTATGCACCGAGAGCCAGGGGTCAGCCCTTGCCGCCGACCCCCGGCTCCGATCCAGCCTGACGCTGCCTCAGAGGGAGTTGGAAGTGCCCGTGGTGCCGGTATCGCCCGAACCGCCCGCGGAACCGCCGCCCGAACCGCCCTTCCACCAGCCGCGGCAGCCTCCCAGCCCCGCGCTGAGCACATCGGCGTCCTGGAACCGCTGGAGCAGCCTGTCGGCCTGGGCCTGGGTGAGACCGCCCTCCTGCACGGCGGCGTCCAACCTACCCTTGTACGCCGCCGTCACCGCATCCCGGACCTTTTGCCGATCCACGTTGCGGGCGTCGGCCACCTCACCGAGGGTCTTGCCGTTCCGCAGCTCCGTCAGGAGGTCGTCCCGCGCCATGCCCAGGGCCGAGGCGGCGGCGTCGAGGATCTGATTGTTCCAGAGCACCTTGCCGGCCCAGCGGCCGCCCCGCCAACCGTGATGCCCCCAGCCGCCGTGCCACCGTCCCATCCCGAACCACCCTGGAGCCGGTCCCAGGGCGGCCCGCTCCCGCAGGGCGTCGGCCTGGTTGCGGCTGAGATCGCCGTTTTGCTCGGCCTGGTCGATGACCTGGAGGTCGGCCTGCCGGATGGCGCTGTCGAGGCGCGAGCGCTCTATGCCGAGGATCTGGGCCAGCTTGTCCAGGAAGGACTGGCCGTAGTCCTGCACCGTCTGGCCCGTCGCGCCGCCTCCGGTCTGAGCCGCGGCGACCCCGAAAGCCCCCACGGCCAGGACGGCCCCCAGCACCAGCGCCAGAAACAACCTGCCTCTACCATCCACCTGCGTCACCCCCTTTCGCCGGTTCATCCCGCGGTGCGAGCCTCCACGGCCCGCCCCCGGCGCCGAGGAGCCGTGCGACGGGCTCAGCGGCTCTCCCCGCGGGGAAAGCTCATACCGTCGTCCCTGAACCGGCCACCCGCTCCGCCTTCGGCTTCCTGGCCCCCGAGAGACTGTCCCGAAACCCCGGTGGCCCCGTCTCGGCGGAACATGGCACCGCCCCTGCCGGGTCCGCCGAAGCCGCCTGGTCCCCCGAACCCGCCGGGCCCACCACCGGCCGCCCGGAACATAGACTGCCGGATGCGCTCGCCGCCCACATAGCCGGTGCCACCCACCAGGGCGGCGACCAGGAAAGCCACGGCTATGTAGGCGCTGTAACGGCTCCCGGAGAGGTCGTTGCGGACGTTTATCCGCCATATGAGGAGGAGAAGGGACACCGCCAGGGTGCCCAGGGCCAGGGCGCGGTGGGTGGCCACCACCCTCAGCACCGGCTCGGCCCCGTCGAGCCCCATGCGCTCGACGACCCGGGTGGTGAGGGCCTCGGCGGCCAGGAAGCCTGTCGCCACGGCTGCCGCCGCCCCCGCGACGCCGCCCGCCAGCGCGTAGAACCCGGCGTGGCGGAGGCCCTCCCTGCCGGTCACCTTGGCCAGCAGGTCGAAGATGAAGCTCACCATCAGCAGGGCCACCGGGAAGTGGACGAGGAAACCGTGCGGCACGAAGGCATCCCTCCTCGGCATTCCTTGGTCGCAACTATTGTGCCTGGAGAGCATGAAAAAATGGGGATGACTCTGTAAACTTTTTGTTAACGGCCAGGCGGCGGACGGGAATCCATCCGTTGATAGTCCGCCTCCTGATAAACTGAAAACGGACAAACCCGGTGGGGAAGGCCTGGGCGGGCGCGGGCGGCCCCGTGGGCCCGCGGCAGCGCCTCCCCGGGCCCGGCCGCGCCGCCGGGTCCCAAGGACGGTGGCACCAGTGGGAGAGGCGAACGGCACGGTGCTGGTGGTGGAGGACGACGCCAGGGTGGCCGAGGTGGTGCGCCTGTACCTGGACAAGGCGGGCCTGCGCGTGACGGCCGTCGGCGACGGACGCGCCGCGCTGCAGGCCTTCCGTCAGGTCCGGCCCGATCTGGTGATCCTGGACGTGATGCTGCCCGCTTTGGACGGCTGGGAGGTCTGCCGAGCCATCCGCCAGGAGTCCGACACCCCCGTCATCATGCTGACGGCCCGGGGCACGGGCGCCGAGAAGGTCCTGGGACTGGAGCTGGGGGCCGACGACTATGTGGTCAAGCCCTTCGACCCGGCCGAACTGGTGGCCCGGGTGAAGGCCGTCCTCCGCCGCAGCCGCAGAGGCACGGGCGACGATCGGCCCCTCCGCCTGCCGGGCCTCCTGGTGGACCCCGCCCGCCGGCTGGTGGAGGTGGACGGCGCCGAGGTGCCCATGACGCCCAAGGAGTTCGACCTACTCCTCTTCCTGGGTCGCAACGCCGGCCGCGTCTTCACCCGCGAGCAGATCCTCAACGAGGTCTGGGGTTACGACTTCCTCGGGGATTCGCGCACGGTGGACGTCCACGTCAAGCGGCTCCGCAAGAAGATCGAGGGCGCGGGCCGGCCCTGGCGCATCGCCACCGTGTGGGGCGTGGGCTACAAGTTCGAGGCGAACCCCGATGCCGTACAGGCCTGACCCGGGACGGAGCCTCTTCCGCCGCCTGGCGGCCACCCACCTGGCGGTGGCCCTGGCCACCCTGGCCGCCCTGGCCCTCCTCCTGGGCGGCCTCCTCCAATCCTTCTTCTTTCATCAGAAGGAGAGGGAGCTGATCCGTTACAGCCACGAGGTGGCCGAGCTGGTGGATGGACCCCTGGCACCCCTCGGGCCGGAGGACCGCCTGAGGCTGGCCGTCTTGGGGCGCCTGGTGGGAGCCCGCATCTGGCTCGTGGCCCCCGACGGCCGCGTGGTGGCCGATTCGCTGCCCGGCCGGCCGCCCGTCGCCATCCGCGTGGAGACCGAGGAGATGGACCGGGTCATGGGCGGCGCCATCGCCGTCCGCCGCGGGTACTTCCGCGGCCACTTCCGGGTTCCCGTCATCTCGGTGGGGCGGGTGCTGCTGAGCGGGGGGCGTCCCGCCGGCGCCATCTATCTCCACGCCCCCGTCCTGGGAGTCCAGAGCCTCGTGGGCGGCGTCCTGCGGCTCTTCGGCGTGGCGGCCCTCCTGGCGGCCGCCGTGGCCCTCGGCCTGGGGCTCTGGCTCTCCCGCCGCCTGGCAAACCCCCTGTTGGAGATGAGCAGGGCCGCGGACGAGCTGGCCAGGGGCAACTTCTCCCACCGGGTGAGGGTGCCACCCTCCGACGACGAGGTGGCGCGTCTGGCCCGCTCCTTCAACCGCATGGCCGCCCAACTCGGCGACCTGGAGCGGCTCCGCCGCGAGTTCATCGCCAACGTCTCCCACGAGCTGCGCTCGCCCCTCACCTCCATGCGCGGCTTCCTCCAGGGAATCCTGGACGGCACGGTGGCCCCGTCCGACCGCCACCGCTACCTGGAACTGGCCTTCGACGAGACCCTGCGGCTCTCGCGCCTCGTCAACGACCTCCTCGATCTGGCGGCCCTGGAGGCCGGCGAGGTGCAGTTCGACCTGGCGGCGCTGGACCCGGCGGAGGCGGCGCGGCGCGCCGCGGCCAAGATGGAGCCCCAGGCCGCGGCCAAGGGGCTCACCCTGGCCGTGGACGCCGCCGAGGGCTTGCCGGCCGTCCTGGCCGACCCCGACCGCCTGGAGCAGGTGCTCATCAACCTCCTGGACAACGCTGTCCGTTTCACGCCGCCCGGCGGCTCCGTGACGATCTCGGTGCGGCCCGCACCCGGCGGCGTAGCCCTGGCGGTGGCCGACACCGGGCCGGGCCTGGCGCCGGAGGAACTGGAGCGGGTCTGGGAGAGGTTTTACAAGGGTGACCGGGCCCGCACCCGCGGCGCCGGCGGCACGGGTCTCGGCCTGCCCATCGTCCGCCAGTTGCTCCTTGCCATGGGCGGCACCGTGGCCGCCGCCAGCACGCCCGGCCGGGGCAGCACCTTCACGGTCACCCTCCCCGCCGCTCCGGCCGCCCGTTCGTAAACTTTTCGTAAAAACAGTTCCCGAAGGGCCCACCCGGAACCCTCTCCGGCAGGTATCCGGCACCACCGCTGCCAACTCATTAGGCGGGGAGGCCCGCAGGCCAGGATTCTCACAAGGAGGGATGCGCGTGGGAAAGAGAAGGTGGCTCGTGGCCGGAGCGGCTCTGTTGGCCGTAGCCCTGGCCGGCTCGGCCCTGGCCCAGATGGAGGGGTTCGCCGACGTACCCGACAAGCACTGGGCGGCCCAGGCCATCAAGTTCCTCAAGGACCGCAAGATCGTGTCCGGACGCCCCGACGGCACCTTCGGTCCCGACGACCGGGTGACGCGGGCCGAGGTGGCCCAGATGCTGTACAAGTACCACCAGTGGCGCCAGTCCCGGGACAACGCCCTGGACCACGTCAACCGGGGCTGCCCCGCCTGCCACAACGTGCGGCAGATGGGGCCGCAGCAGCTGGATCTGCGCCTCGGCACGCTGGTGAGCCGGCTCGAGGGACACCCCCTGGTGGAGAGCGACGCCCTCTACACCGCCTGCAAGGAGTGCCACCAGCCCGGCGGCCGGGCGCGGTTGATGCTGCGCACCATCGTCCACCCGATCCACTTCAACAGCGCCATCTTCCGCGAGTCCTATCGCGGGAGCTGCTTCAACTGCCACGACATCAACGCCGAGGGCAAGTTCATCGTCCTGGGCAGGCCCCTCGAGGTCAACGCCAGGGGCGTGCCCAAGGAATCGCCCTTCACGGCGGACGGGAAAGAGCTGCGGGAGGACCTGCGCCCCTGAACGGCCGCCGGTTCGGGTTCGCGGAGCGCCGGCTCCAGTTCTAGCCGGCACCGGCATCGTCGCTTGCGGCCTCCCCAACCCTCACTCGTGGCGCAGCGCCAGCACCGGGTCCAGGCGCGACGCCCGCCAGGCGGGATAGGCGCCGAAGAAGAGGCCCACCGCCACGGCGAATCCCAGGGCCGCCACCACCGCCTCCGGCGAGGAGACGGCCTGGCCTTCCAGAAGGCGGGCCAGCCAGCCCGCCGAGGTGGTCCCCACGGCCACCCCCGCCAGCCCACCCAACAGGCTCAGGAGCACCGACTCCACCAGGAACTGGAGCAGCACGTCCCCCGAGCGGGCCCCCACCGCCATGCGGATGCCGATCTCCCGCGTCCGCTCCGCCACGGACACCAGCATGATGTTCATGATGCCGATGCCGCCCACCACCAGGGAGATGCCGGCCACGGCGCCCAGGAAGAGGGTCATGGTGCGGGACACCTCGCTCACGGCGGAGAGGAGCTGGTCCTGGCTCAGCACCCGCACCGGGTCGGATCCGTCGGCCCGCGGGTGCCGCGACCTGAGGATGGCCGCCACGTGGGCCGAGGCCAGGCCGGCCTCCTCGCTCGAGGCGGCGCTCAGGTAGATGGCGTTCAGGTTGACGGTGCCGGCCAGCCGGGAGGCGGTGGAGACGGGCACGAACACGGTGTCGTCCTGGTTCCGGCCGAAGGTGGCCCCCTTGGGGGCGAGGATTCCCACCACGGCGAAGGGCTGGCCGGCTATCACCAAGGTATCGCCTACCCCCATGCCTCCCAATTGCCGGACCACCTCCTGGCCCACCACGGCCACGCGGCGCCTGGCCTCCACATCGCCCGCCGCCAGGAAGCGGCCCGCCGCTACCTGATAGCCGCGCACGGCCGGAAGCTCCTCGTTGACTCCCTCCACGGTGGTGTCGTAGGTGCGCAGGCCGAGCTTGACGGTGGCGGAGAAGCTGATGGCCGGCACCACCCGGGCCACCGAGGCGGCCCGGGAGCGCAAAGCCGCCGCGTCCTCCAGATCCAGGGAGGTGCCGGGAAGGGGGAGCACGGTTATGAGATTGGCCCCCAACCCGCTCACCTGGGACGTGACGCGGACGTTGGCGCCCTTGCCGAGGGAGACCAGGGCTATCACCGAGGCCACGCCGATCATGACGCCCAGGGTGGTGAGGAAGGTCCGCAGGCGATTGCGGGCTATCTCGCTCAGGGCCACCGAGAAGTGCTCCAGCAGTCTCACGCCGCCTCCACCCGCCCGTCCCGGACCCGGATCAGCCGCCGGCACCGGCGCGCCACCTCGGGCTCGTGGGTCACCACCACGAGGGTGATGCCCGCCTCGTTGAGGGAGGTGAGGAGCTCCAGCACCTCCCGGCCCGTCTTCGTATCGAGGGCGCCCGTGGGTTCGTCGGCCAGGATCACCTCCGGCCGGCCCACGATGGCGCGGGCGATGGCCACCCGCTGCTGCTGCCCGCCCGACATCTCGGCTGGACGGTGGCGGTGCAGGGGCGGCGGCAGGCCGACCCGCTCCAGCGCCTCCGCGGCCGCGGCCCGCCTGGTCGCCGGCGGCACGCCCCGGTAGAGGAGGGGCAGCTCCACGTTCTGCAGGGCCGTCAGCCGCGGCAGGAGGTTGTAGCTTTGGAACACCAGCCCCACCGTCCGGTTGCGCACCTCCGCCAGCTCGTCCCGGTCCAGGCGGGAAACGTCCCTCCCCGCCAAGACGTACCGGCCCCCGGTGGGCCGGTCGAGGCAGGCGATGATGTTCATCAGGGTCGTCTTGCCGGACCCCGAGGGCCCCATGACGGCCACGCACTCACCCCTGCCGATGTGCAGGGTGACCCCGTCCAGGGCCCGCACCTCGTGGCTGCCGGTCCGGTAGACCTTGGTCACATTCTCCAGCTCTATCAATGTCCGCCGCCTCCACCGCCACCGCCGCCGCCCCCGCCACTGCGGAAGCCGCCTCCGCCGCCACCGCTTCCACCGCCGCGGAAGCCGCCGGGACCGCCGAAACCGCCGGGCGGACGTCCCATGAGGGCGCCGGGGGGGAAGCCGCCGGGCCCGAAACCGCCACGCTGGCCGCCGGGTCCCGGCACGGCGGCCGCGGACGGGTCGTACTCGGCCAGGACCAGCCGTTCGCCGGGGCGCAGCCCCTCCAGGACCTCCGCCACCCGGTCGTTGCGTAACCCGACGCGCACCGCCACCTGGCGCGGCCGACCCCCGGCCAGCACCCGCACATATGTCCCCTCGGCACCCTCCTGTACGGCCTCGACCGGTACCAGGAGAACGCCGTCCTTGGCAGCCGTCCTGATGGAGACGTTGGCCGTCATGCCGGCCTTGAGTCCCTTCGCCCCCTCGACTGTCACCTCGACCGGGTAGGTGGTGACGCCGCTCTGGGAAACCCCCTCCTCGGCCACCCGCGTCACCCGCCCCCGAACCTTGGCCCCGCCCAGGGCCGGCACCGTCACCTCCGCCTCCTGGCCCACCCGGACGCCGGCAACCTCCATCTCGTCGACGGCCACCGTGACAACGGCCCGGCCCGTGTCGGCCACGGCGACCAGGTCCCCCCCGCCGCTCTGGCCGCCGCCCGGGGACGCGGCGCCGACCCTGTCGCCCACCGCAGCGTCGAGAGCCACCACCACGCCGTCCGCGGGGGAGCGCAGGACGAGCTTCTGCCTCTGGGACTCCCTGGACTGCAAGGCCACCTCGGCCTGCCGGACGGCCAGGGAGAGCTGGGCCAGCTCGGCCGGCGCCGTCTCGTTGACCAGGCGCGCCACGACGGTCCCTGCCGCCACCTCCTGCCCTTCGCTGACGGCCACCCGCTCCACGCGCCCCGCCAGGGGGGCGGTCACGTAGCGTTTTCCGGCCCAGTCCACGGTGCCCGTCCGCACCACGTCGCCGACGGGCGTTCGGATGGTGGCCTCGCCCTCCATCCCGGCCTGCAGGAGCCCGGGGTTCACGAGGGCGATCCGCACCTCGTAGAAGATGCCGGTCTTCTCGGCAATGGGGGAGCTCTCCACCGCCCCCACCCGCCCCGTCAGCTCACCCTCGAAGTCGGCCAGCCGGACCACGGCTTCCTGGCCGGGCCGGACGCGCGCCCGTTCGTTCTCCAGCACCCTGGTCACGAAGTCCACCGACCGGCGGTCCGTGATGGCCGCCAGCACCGACCCCTGCTGCACCTGATCTCCTTCCTTGACCCGCAGGCCTGTGACCAGCCCGCCCGCGGGGGCTCGCACCTCCGCGGCTCCGGCCGAGGAGAGCCTCACGGCGCCCCGGGCGGCGGCCAGCTTCTGCCGGGCCTGCTCCAACTGCAGCCGGGCCTGCTCCACGGCCGCGTCCAGGTCTTCGTTGCGCAGCTCCAGGAGCACGTCGCCCTTCCTGACCTCCTGGCCGACCTGAACGGCCACCCGCGCTATGACGCCGTCCGCCTCGGGCACCAGGGAGCGGCGGTCGGCCCAGGCCACGCTGCCGCTACCGGTGGCGAAGACCTCGATCCTGCCCGCTTCCACCGTCCCCGTCACGTACCGCACCGCACCCGGCCCCGCCGGTCGCCCCCGCAGCGGCAGCACCGCCAGGGCCAGGAGGACGGCCGCCAGAGCGAGCCCTCCGGCCCAGAGCAATTTCGTTCGGCTCAAGCCCATCACCCCGCCACGTCCCATTCTGGACCTGCCCGTGCGACGGAGTCGTGAACAGACTGTAAAATTCTCGGCGGTGGGCCGCTCGTGGCATCACCGGCGGACGAAACCGCGGAGGCGGGCCACGGCGCGGCCCGTCGCCGCGGCGGCCGTCTCCACGTCGGCGGCCGTGCCCGTGACGGCGAGGCTGAACCGCAGCGTGCCCTCGCGCACCGCCGGCGGCAGCCCCATGGCGGCCAGCACGTGGCTGGGCTTGCGCCGCCGAGCGGAGCAGGCCGCCCCGGTGGCGGCGACGACCCCCTCCTCCTCCAGGGCCCGCACCAGCACCTCGCCCCGCAGGCCGGGAAAGGCCACGCTCAGGATGTGGGGAGCCGCGTCGGCCGGGCGGGCTCCCGCCGGACCGTTGACCACCGCCTCCGGCACCAGCTCCCGGATGCGTCCGGCCAGGGTGTCCCGCAGGCCCGCCAGGCGCGCCGCCAGGCCGGCCACCCCGCCCTGTCCTTCCGCCAGGCGCCGCAGCGCGGCCACGGCGGCCGCGAAACCGGCTATGCCCGGCACGTTCTCGGTCCCGCCGCGGCGGCCGCCCTCCTGACCGCCCCCGCGGATCAGGGGCCGCAACTCCACCCCCTCCCGGACCCAGAGGGCGCCGGCTCCCTTGGGACCGTGCACCTTGTGGGCGCTCACCGACAGGAGGTCCACCCCCAGGACGCGGGGCTCGAGGGGCAGGTGGAGGAAGGACTGGACCGCGTCCACGTGCCAGAGGGGCAGCCGGTCCCCGCCGCCCCGCCCGGAACCGCCCCCCCCCGCCCCCCGCCGGTGCCGGGCCAGCACCTCGGCGAAAGCCGCCAGGGGCTGAACGGCGCCCACCTCGTTGTTGACGTGCATGGTGCTGACCAGGACCGTGCCCGGCTCCAGGGCCTGGGCCAGGGTCTCCGGGGACACGAGCCCCAGGGCGTCGCAGGGGAGCACCGTGACCCGGAAGCCCTCTTCCTCCAGCGAGCGGCAGGCCTCCAGCACGGAGGGGTGCTCCACGGCCGTGGTGACCACGTGGTCGCCCCGCCCCCGCAGGCGGCGGGCCGTGCCGGCGACGGCCAGGTTGTTGGCCTCGGTGCCGCCGGAGGTGAAGACCACCTCGCCCGGACTCACCCCCAGAGCGGCGGCCACCTCCTCCCGCGCCGCCCGCAGGAGGCGCTCCGCCCGCACGCCGAGGCCGTGGGGCGAGGAGGGATTGCCGAAGTCCTCCTCCAGGGCCCGCCGCACCGCCGCCGCCACCTCGGGCAGGGCCCGCGTGGTGGCGGCGTTATCAAGGTAGACGGCACCGCTCCTCGTTTGGCCGGCCTGGAGCGCGTCCACCTCGGCGGCGCCGGTCATCCGCAGCACCTCCCTCCCCGCGCCGGCACCCGCCAGCCTCCCGGCCCTCTACAGCCGCACGAGCCGGCGCAGGCGCGCCACCGCCTCCTCCAGCCGGTCGTCGGGCACCGTCAGCGAGATGCGGAAGTAGCCTTCCCCTCCCGGGCCGTAGCCGCTACCCGGCGCCACCACCACGCCGGCCTGCTCCAGCAGCGCCTCGGCGAAGCCGGCCGACGTGTAGCCCGGCGGCACCGGGGCCCAGACGTAGAAGGTGGCCCGGGGTGGCTCCACGGCGATGCCGAGGCCGCGGAGGGCGCCCACCACCAGGTCCCGCCGCCGCCGGTACACCTCTTTCATCGCGGCAAAGAAGGAGGCGGGTGTCTCCTCCAGGGCGGCGATCCCCGCCTGCTGGATGGCGGTGAACTGGCCTGAATCGGTGTTGGTCTTGATGATGCCTAGGGCGCGCACCGCGTCCGCGTTCCCCACCGCCATGCCGAGGCGCCAGCCCGTCATGTTGAAGGGCTTCGACAGGGAGTGGAACTCGACGGCCACCTCCTTGGCCCCGGGCACCTGGAGGACGCTCGGCGCCACGTAGCCGTCGTAGGTGGTCTCGGTGTAGGCGGCGTCGTGGCAGAGGAGGATGTCGTGCCGGCGGCAGAAGGCCACGGCCTCCTCGAGGAAGGCCAGGTCGGCCACGGCCGCCGTCGGGTTGTTGGGGTAGTTGAGCCACAGGAGGCGAGCCCGGCGGGCGACCTCCTCCGGCACGGCGCCGAGGTCGGGGAGGAAGCCCCGCTCGGGGAGGAGGCGCATCTCCCAGGGCGTGCCGCCCGCCAGGAGCACGTGGGTGCGGTACACCGGGTAGCCGGGGTCCGGCACCAGGGCCACGTCGCCCTGGTCCACGTAGGCCCACACCATGTGGGCGATGCCCTCCTTGGAGCCGATGAGGGCCATGACCTCGCGGTCGGGGTCGAGCTCCACGCCGAAGCGGCGCCGGTACCACCCGGCCACGGCGCACCGGAAGGCTGGATCGCCCACGTAGCTAGGGTAGCGGTGCCAGGCCGGGTTGGCCGCCTCCCGCTGCAGCCGCTCCAGCACGTGTCCCGGCGTGGGCCGGTCGGGGTCGCCGATGCCGAGGTCGATGACGTCCACGCCCCGGGCCCTGGCCTCGGCCTTCCTCCTGTCGATCTCAGCGAAGAGATACGGTGGAATCGCCGCGATGCGCCGCGCGCACTCCGGCACCAGTCCATCCCCCCCATCTCGCAGCCCTCACGACCCGGCGCCGGGCTCGCCGCCCACCCGCCACGGCCGTACCCGCCGTTGCCTCCTCTCCGTCGCCCAACTCCGCCCCCCTCCCCCGCTTTCGTTCTATCCTCCCAGAAAAGCCCGGCCGCCGGCGCCGCGTCCTAGCGGGGAGCGTAGACGCCGCGGAACACCTCCACGGCGGGGCCCGTCAGGTACACGTGCCTGTCGTCGGCCCACTCCACGGCCAGCTCTCCGCCCGGCAGGCTCACCGTGGCCGCCCGCGCCGAGCGCCCCGTCAGGGCGCCGGCCACCACGGCGGCGCAGGCGCCCGTCCCGCAGGCGGCCGTGCGCCCCGAGCCACGCTCCCACACCTCCACCGCCAGGCGGTCGGGGGCCGCCACCCGCACGAACTCCACGTTGGTCCGCCGCGGGAAGGCGGGGTGCCTCTCGAGGAGGGGCCCCAGCCGCTCCGCCAGGGCCGCCGCGTCGCCGTCCTCCTCACCGTCGCCCCCGTCGAGGAAGACGACGCAATGGGGGTTCCCCATGGACACGGCGGTGAAACGCACCGCCCGGTCGCGGACCGAGAGAGCCGCCTCCACCGCGCGCTCGTCGGGGGGGCCGAGCATGGGTATGTCCGCCCGGCGGAGGCGCGGCTCCCCCATGTCCACCCGGACGGACACCACCCTGCCGCCTGCCAGGGAAACCTCCGGCCGGAGGACGCCGGCCCCCGTCTCCACGGGGAAGCCCCGCCGACCGCCGGTGTACCCGCTCTCGTAGACGTACTTGGCGAAGCAGCGGATGCCGTTGCCGCACATCTCGGCCTCGCTGCCGTCGGCGTTGAAGATCCTCATCCGCAGCGGGGCCAGGCGGCCGCGCAGGATGAGGATCAGACCGTCGCCCCCGATCCCTGTGCGCCGCCGGCTGACCTGACGGCTCACCTCGGCCGGGTCCCAGGGCGGCTCCTCCAGCCCGTCCCGGTAGAGGTCGACGAAGACGTAGTCGTTGCCCAGACCGTGCATCTTGATGAAGGGTATCGCCAAGCCCGCCCCCCCTTCCGCGCCCCCAAAAAGACAAACCCGCCGGAGCCCTCCCTGTCAACTGAATTCGCCCCCGGCTCGGAACGCCCTCCCGCTCGCAGGTTGGGTGGCCTCGCCTCCAGGCCGCCCGCTCCGGGGTCCCCAACCGAGCGGAAGCTCGGTTGG
>CAYXQP010000009.1:12291-29935 GCA_964467515.1 uncultured Eubacteriales bacterium
TGCGGAAGCTCGGTTGGGGTGGAGGTGCGGTTCCGCCCCCGGCCGGCCTTGTCTTGGTCACCGGGCGCTCCAGGCGGAGAGGGCCAACCGCGCCGCCAGCGCCGCGCCCGCGAGGCTGGCGGCCCAGCCGGGGAGGTCGAGGCGCGCGGCGTGGAAGTACGGCTGCAGGGCCGGCACCAGGATGGACGCCAGGAGGGCGAGGGACGAGAGCCCCAGGGCGACGGGCATGGCCCACCGCGCCCGGAGGGGCGCCCCGGCTGCGCTGGTCCGCTCCAGGAGGGCGGCGAAGACGAGCTGGCTC
Organism: uncultured Eubacteriales bacterium; assembly: GCA_964467515.1. GTDB lineage: Bacteria > Bacillota > Sulfobacillia > DYIH01 > JBBIPI01 > CAYXQP01. The sequence goes on from CAYXQP010000009.1 coordinate 12,593, forward strand.
GCGGCCAGGGAGGCGAAGACGCCGGTCCTGGCTGCAGCCGGTTCGCCCGTCCGCCCGAGTTCCCAGGCGAAGACGACCAGGGCCACGAGACCGAAAGCCGCCCCCGCCAGGCCCAGCCGCAGCCACTGGCCGCCGTCCAGGATGCCGCGGTCCCTCTCCCGGGGCGGGCGGGCCATGAGGTCGGGGGGCGCCGGCGCCAGCCCCAGGGCCAGGGCGGGCAGACCGTCGGTGACCAGATTCACCAGGAGAAGGTTGGAGGGCAGGAGGGGCACCGGCAGGCCCGCCACCACCGCCCCCAGCATCAGGCCGATCTCGCCCAGGTTGCAGGCCAGGAGGTAGGCCATGAAGCGCTGCAGGTTGAAGTAGATGCCGCGCCCCTCCTCCACCGCCGCCACGATGGTGGCGAAGTTGTCGTCGGCCAGCACCACATCGGCCGCCTCCTTGGCCACCTCGGTGCCCACCCGGCCCATGGCGATGCCGATGTGGGCCTCCTTGAGGGCCGGCGCGTCGTTGACGCCGTCGCCCGTGACGGCCACCACCCGCCCGCCGGCTTTGTAGGCCCGGACCAGGTCCAGCTTCTGCTCCGGCGTGACACGCGCGAAGACGCGGGTTCTCCCGAGGGCGGCGGCCAGGTGGGAAGCCGGAAGCCGCGCCAGGTCGGCGCCGGTCAGGACGTCCCCCTCCTCCTCGGCCAGGCCCACCCGGCGCGCCACGGCCAGGGCCGTGCTGGCGTGATCGCCCGTCAGCATCACCACCTCGATCCCCGCCCGGCGGCAACGCTCCACCGCCGCCGGCGCCTCGGGCCGCGGCGGGTCCAGGAGACCGACCAACCCGAGGAAGGTCAGGTCCTCCACCCGCAGGTGGTCCTCCGGCCCGGCAGCGGCGCCCGCCGCCTCCGGCCCGCCCTCCGTTGCCGCCGCCTCCGCCCGCCCGGCGGCAGCCTCGGCGGGTGTCAAACCACGCCACGCCAGGGCCAGGACCCGCAACCCCTCCCGCGCCCCCTCCTCGGCCAACGCCAGGAACCGCGCCCGCTCCTCGCTGCCCATGGCCAGGGGTCCCGCCACCCCCCACGCCCGCCGGCAGAGGTCCAGCACCTTCTCGGGAGCGCCCTTGACGAAGAGGTGGGCCGGCAAGGGGGGAAGGCCCGGCACCGCCGCGGGATCGGCCACCCTCGCCGCCACCGCCATCCACATCCTCCCCTGGTCGAAGGGGATCTCGGCGAGACGGCCGGTGAAGGCGCGCCCCGCGAGGCCGGCCATCCCGGCCGCCGCCTGACCGGCCTCGGCCCACCGGAGCAGGGCCACCTCCGTGGGGTCCCCGTGGAAGCCGGCGACCCCCTCCCGCGGCGGCCGCCAGGCGAGCCGGGCGGCCGCCAGCGGCCCCAGCGCAGCCGGCGACGGCCCCGCGCGCCGCGCGTCGTTGCAGAGGGCGGCGGTCAGGAAGAGGAGACCGGCGAGGGCCGGGGGGATCCCCGGCGGAAGGGCGGGGCCCTCCGCCTCGGTCCGGTGGCTCCATCCCCGCCCCAAGGCGGGGCAGACGGCCGCCACCTCCATCTCGTTGCGGGTGAGGGTGCCCGTCTTGTCGACGGCCACCAGGGTGGCGCAGCCCAGGGTCTCCACGGCGGCCAGGCGCCGGACCACGGCGCCCCGCCGCGCCATCCGCTGGACGCCGACGGCCAGGACGGCCGTCACCACGGCCGGCAGCCCCTCGGGGATGGCCGCCACCGCCAGGCTCACGGCGGTCAGCAGCATGATGCCCGCCTCCTCGCCCCGCCATGTCCCCAGCAGGCCCACCAGGGCCGCCACGGCCAGGGACAGGAGAAGGAGACGCCGGCCCAACAGGGACAGCTCCCGCTGCAGCGGGGTGGCCGCCGCCCCCGCCTCCCGCAGCATGGCGGCCAGCCGCCCCGCCTCCGTGCCGGTCCCGGTGGCCACCACCAGGGCCAGGCCCCGCCCCCTGGTCACCGCCGTGCCCTGGAACACCATGTTGCGTCTGTCACCCGGGGGCAGATCGGGCTGGGGAAGGGGGTCCGTCGTCTTGTCCACGGGCACCGACTCCCCCGTGAGGACGGATTCGTCCACCTGGAGGGATGCGGCCTCCCAGAGGCGGCCGTCGGCCGCCACCCGGTCTCCCGCCTCCAGCAGAAGGATGTCTCCCGGCACCACCTCGGCCGCCGGCACCAGGACCTGCCGGCCCTCCCTCCGGACGCGCGCCTGTGGGGCCGTGAGCCGGTGCAGGGCCGCCAAGGCCCTCTCGGCCCGGTACTCCTGGACGGCGCCCAGGCCGGCGTTGAGAACCACGATGACCGCGATGACGACGGCGTCATGGCGCTGGCCGCTCAGCAAGGCCAGGAGGGCGGCGGCGCCCAGGATTAGGATCATGGGCTCGCGGAATTGGGCGAGGAGGAGTCCCAACAGGGTGCGCCGGCGGCGGACCTCCACCGCGTTCGCGCCGTACCGCTCGAGGCGGCGGCGCGCCTCGTCCCGGCCCAGGCCCCAGCCGGGGTCGGTCTTGAGTCGCCGCGCCACCTCGGCCGCCGGCAAGCCGTGCCACGCCTCCGCCTCGAAACCCACCCCGTCCCCCCGCGCGAGGATGTCGCCCGCCGCCCCGCGGCCGACCGCACCGACGGCCCCGCCGGGAACGCGCTCCGCCGGGACCGGGGCACAAAGGCGGGACCGCCAGGCACTTTCTATTCGCCGCCGGGCGGCCCGATTCCCCGCACGCTTCCGGAACGGACGCAGGCGTCACCCTGTCCGCGGGGAACCCGCCCGTCCCGGGACCGGGACGCGCGGCTCAGAGCTTGAAGCTGGTCGCCAGGGACTGCAGTTCCTCGGCCATGTCGGCGAGGCCCGTGGCCGAGTCCCTGATCTCCTGGGCCGAAGCGTTCACTTCCTCCACCGAGGCCGAAACCTCCTCGGCCACGGCCGCCGTCTCGCGAGAGATGGCTCCGACCCCGCTCACCGAGTCGGCCACCCTCCCGCCGAAAGCCGCCATCTGGACCGTGGCCGCCGTGTTGGCCTCGGCCACCCCGGCCACGTTCTCCACCAGCCGCACCACCTCGCCGGCGCTGGCCGCCAGCTCCTCGGCGGCGGCGGAGATGTTCTGGACGTGGGTGTTGGTCTCGCGCATGGCCCGCAGGATGTTGTCCAGGGCTTGGCCGACCCCCGCGGCCAACTCCGTTCCCCGCTCCACCTCGCTCGTGCCCCGCTCCATGGCTTCCACGGCCGCCTCGATGCCCCTCTGGATCATGGCGATGAGCTCGGCTATCTCCTGGGTGGCGCGGCCCGACCGCTCCGCCAGCTTGCGGACCTCCTCCGCCACCACGGCGAAGCCCCTGCCCTGCTCGCCGGCGCGCGCCGCCTCGATGGCGGCGTTGAGGGCCAGGAGGTTGGTCTGTTCGGCTATCCCGCTGATCACCTGGACGATCTCGCCGATCTGCTGGGAACGCTCCCCCAACTCCTCCACGCGCTGCGCCGCCTGCCCGGCGGCCTCCTTGATGCGGGCCATGCCCGCCACCGTGTACCCGACGGCGGTGCCGCCCTCCTCGGCGGCGACGAGAGCCCTGGCCGCCGCGTCCGAGACCTCCTGGGCCATGGCCGCCACCTGGTCTATGGCCTGGGCCATCTGGGTCACCACGGACTGGATCTGGGCGGTGCTCTCGGCCTGGCGGCGCGCGCCGGCGGCGATCTGGTCGATGGCCGCCCGCAGCTCGCCCACGCTCTCCACCATCCCCTCGGCCGTGGCCGTCTGCTGCGAGGCGCCCTGGGCCACCTGCTGGACGGCGTGCGACACCTGCTGGACGGCGCTGGCCACCTGGCCCGCGGCCGCGGCCATCTCCTGGCTGGCGGCGGCCACCTGCCGGCTGGAGCCGCCTATCCGCTCCAGCACGGACCGGAGGTTGGCCACCATGGCGTTGACGGCTCCCGCCAGCTCGCCCAGCTCGTCCCCGGAACCCCCGGCCAGCTCCCCCACGGTGAGGTCCCCGTCGGCCACGCGACGGGCAGCCTGGGCCACCTCCCGCACCGAGGCCACCACCGTCCTGACCACGGTCACCGCCACCCCGGCCACCAGGAGGAGCGTCAGAAGGACCAGGAGCAACACCGCGGTGCGCGCCCGTCCGACGGCCCTCTCCACCGCCTGCCTCTCCCCGGCCAGGTCTTTCTCGTCCTGCGCCACCAGGCGGCGGACCCCGATCCGCAGGGCATCGCGGTAGGCCTTGCCCAGCTGGGTCGTCAGGGCCGCGGCCTCCCCGGCGTTACCCAGGCGGCGGAGCTCGACGGCCCGGTCGGTGACCACCTTGAGCCCCTCCCAGGAAGCGCGGACACCCGCCACCGTCTGCCTGACCCCGGCGTCCTCGGCGGCCGCCATGGCCGCCACGGCCGCCAGGGCGTCCTCGACGGCGGCCCGCTGCTCCTGGAGCGCGGCCAGCCTCCGCTCGTCACCGGTGAGGAAGAACTCCTCGTCCCGCGCCAGTTGATCGGCCACCGCCGCATCCAGGGCCGTTATCCGCCTCAGGTGATCCGTCTCCTCGGTGAAGCGCGTGGTGGCCTGCCGGACGCCCGCCATGGTGGCGAGGAAGAAGGCGCTCAGACCCACCAGCAGCACCGCCACCAGAGCGAAACCGTAGGTGAGCCGAGCCTTGACCCCGAGCCGCCCGGCTAGGAAGGACCGCCCCGTCTCTCGCCTCATGCCTTGGACCTCCCCGTGGTCGCGAGATCGTGCGTCTTGACGCACCCCGCCAGTGAATATCGGGGGCTGCCGCCGGCCCTTTCACGCCTCCACCGCCGCCGGCCGCCCCCTGCCGCCGTCTCCCCGCGCCCGTTGGCCCTCGGCAGCCAGGTGTGGACCGCATTTGCCAGCCCTTTGCGAGCCCTGTACCCTGGTAACCATGAGGGTGGCGATCCTCTGCCTAGGAGGCCTGGGCGGCAGCAGCGTGGCCGCGGCGGGCCTGGCCGCCCGGCTGGCGGAGAGGGGCCACCTGGTCTGGGTGGCGGCTCCCCAGCGACCGCTCCGCCTCCCCCAGGCCGATGGCCTCACCTACGTGCCGGTGCCCGCGCCCTCCTACCACACCTTCAGCGAGCCCCTGAGCCACCTGGCCCTGGCGGGGACGGTCCTCCGCCTCGTGGAGGAGGCCGGACCGGACGTGGTTCACGTCCACTACGCCCTCCCGGCCGCCCCCATGACCCTCCTCGCCCTCCAGATGACGGCCTGCCGGCTGGCCCCCGTCCTGGTCACCACCCTCCACGGGAGCGACGTCACGGTGCTGGGCCGCGACGCTGCCCTGCGACCCCTGCTCCTTCACGCCCTGGAGCTGAGCGACGCCGTCACGGCCGTGTCCCGCTACCTGGCGGGCGAGGCCGCCGCCCTCGGTCTGGGACGCCCCGTGACGGTGGTCCCCAACCTGGTGGACGTGGACCGCTTCCGCCCGCAGCGCCCGGCCGGATTCCGCTCCTTCCTGGCCCGCCCCGGCGAGTCCGTCCTGATCCACGTCTCCAACTTCCGCCCCGTCAAGGCCGTCCTGGACGTCGTCCGCGTCTTCGCTCTGGTGCGGCGCCGGCGCCGGGTCCGGCTGGTTCTGGTGGGCGAGGGCCCCGACCTGCCCCGCGCCAGGGAGGAGGTGGAGGCCCTGGGCGCCGCCGGCGAGGTCTCCTTCCTGGGCCTGCGGCCCGACGTGGCAGCCATCCTGCCCGCCGCCGACGTCTTCCTCCTGCCCTCCCTCAGCGAGAGCTTCGGCCTCGCCGCGGCGGAGGCCATGGCCTGCGGCGTGCCCGTGGTCGGGTCCGCCGTGGGCGGCATCCCTGAGGTGGTGGCGGACGGCGAGACCGGCTTCCTCCGCCCGCCCGGCGACGTGGAGGCCATGGCGGAGGCCACCCTCCGCCTCCTGGACGACGAGGACCTGCGCCTGCGCCTGGCGGCCGCCGCCCGCGCCCGCGCGGAGCTTCTCTTCGCCCCCGCCGCCGTCCTGCCCCGTTACGAGGAAATCTACCGGTCAGCCGCGGCGGACCGGTATCAGGCGTGCCGCCGGTGGACGTAGCCTCCTACCTCGAGGCCCGGGACCGCCTGGCGGCGTGGGGCCCTTACCTCACGGCGGCCCTGGCGGTGGTGGCCGGCGGCCTCTTCGTGGCCCGCCTACCCGGTGTCGCGCGCCGCCTCCCTGCCCCCGCCGCGGCCCTCCTCCGCCGCTGGCCCCTCATCAGCCTCACCGTCCTGGCCGTCGGCTTCCTCCTGCTGGCACGCTATCACCTGGCCGTGTGGCGCAGCGTGGCCTTGACCCACCCCGTCTCCGGCGACCTCCTGGTGCGGGTGGCGCCGCCGCCCTGGATCGAGGGGGAGAAACTCTATTTCTGGGCCCTTCTCCTCTCGGCCCTCCTCGCGGCCACCGAGAGGTCCTTCCCGTACCTGGCCCCCTATGCCTATCCCGCCCTCGCCCTCCTCATCCTGGCCGACCTGGCCACGGGAAACCCCTTCACCTCCCCGCTCCCGTCCCTGCACCGGGAGGTCATGGAGTACCGCGACCTGCTCCTGGGCGCCGACCCGGCCACAGCCCTCGCCTTCACCCGCCTCATGTACCTCCGGGTCATCGGGTTCTACAACTCCACCTACATGTGGGTCCACCCGCCCCTCCTCTTCGCCTCCTATGCCGCGCTGCTCCCCGCCTTCCTCGCCTCGCTCCTGGCCTGGCCGGAGCCGCCGGAGCGGGCCCGCTGGTTCGAGACCGCCCACTGGTACACGCGCCTCGGCTACCTCACCCTGACCGTTGGGCTGCTCCTCGGGTACCCCTGGGCGCGGGCGGCGTGGCGGGACCTGCCCTGGTGGTGGGACCCCAAGGTGAACATGTCCATCGTCATGTGGGTCCTCTACACGGCCTTCCTCCACGCGGGCCTCCACCGTGCCCGGCCCGGCATGGCGCGCCTGGCGGCCGGCATCGGGGCGGGCGCCTTCGCCGCCCTCCTCCTGACCTACGCCACCACCTACGTCATCCCGGGGGTGCACTCGTACCGGTGAACGGGTCGTTGCAGGGGCCGGCGCCAACGCCGGGGCCGCGGGGCCGCCGTTACGACTTCGCCCTCCTCCTGGCGGCGGTGGCCCTCCTCCTGCTCCTGGGTCTCCTGGCCCTGGCCGGCACGGCGTACGCCTATCTCGTCTCCCTCTCGGACCCGCGGTGGAGCGAGACGCCCCTGTACGAGGCCTACCTCCGCCGGATGAACTCCCTGGCCTACCCCCTGGTGGCGGGGCTCCTGCTCACCCTGGCCCTCTGCATCCCCCGCCGCATCCTGCGCCGCCGCAGCCTGGCCCTGACCAGCGCCGCCGTCCTGGCCGCGGCCGCCGCGGCCGGCCTCGCCTGGGGGCCGCGGTCGGGCCTGGCGGCCCTCCTCCTGGCCGGCGCTCTCCTCCAGGGCGCGGTGCTGGTGGCCACGGTCCGGCGGGCGGGCACCCTGGTCTGGGAGAGGGAGGGCCAGGCGGCGCGGCTCGGCTCCGCCCTCCTGCACCTGGGGTTCGTCCTCTTCGTGCTGACGGTCGTCGTGGAGAAACCCGGCCGCCTCTTCGGCCTCCCCTGGCCGGGGCAGCCGCCCGGTCTTTTCGGCACCGCGGCCACCCTCATGATGGCGGGGATCGTCCTGGCCTTTTATCCCGACGCCCTCACCCGCTTCTGCGCCGGCGTCCGCCGCGGCGGCCGCCCCTCGCCCCCTTCCGCGGCGGGGCCGGGAGGGGAAGGCCGAGGCGTCTGAGGGCCTCCCCCGCCGCCAGCGGGGCGACCTGGGACGGCGTCGCGCGCCCCTCGGCTCCACAGCAAGGGCAGCGCAGGGCCACCGCCTCGGGTCCCGCCTCCGCCACCCGAAAGAGCCGCCCGTCCCGCGCGGCGGCCAGGCGCACCCACGTCCCCGGCGCCAGCTCCATGGCCTCTCGGGAGCAGCCTATGCCGGCGACGCCGGCGGCAATCCGAGTTCGGAGCACTGGCGGTGCGGTGAAGCCGGCCTGGCCGGAACTCCGGCGGCTTTAGTACGCGTAGTTCTTTCCGTAGGGCCGGTGGGACCGCGGGCGCAGCACCGTGAAGTCGGCCGCCAGGATGGCCGCGGCGTCCAGGCCGAAACAGGAGGCGAAGTCGGCCAGGTCGGTCTCCATCACCTCCCTGTCCTCCTCGTCCGCCGGGGCCACCACCACCTCCTTGCCGAGGAGCCCCTTGTCCACGGGCCCGCGGACGTAGATGGCCCCGCCGTGCATGCCCGTGCCCGTGTACATCCCCACCAGGGAGAGGCAGCGCCCCGGCACCCGCCAGGGCAGACCGTCGGCCGTCTCCAAGGGGCAGGCGGGCGGCTCCGCCAGACCCAGGACGTAGATGCGCCCCCCCGCCATGTACTCGCCCAGGAAGGCGCCCGCCAAACCGCCCACCACGATGACGGGGATCTGCTGGCCGTACCCCTTCATGTGAATGCCGGAGCGATAGCCCACGCTGCCCCGGACGTAGATGCGGCCCCCGCGCATGGAGAGGCCGCAGATCTGGCCGGCGTTCCCGTGGACCACGATGCGGCCGCCGTTCATGGTGTTGCCGCAGCCGTCCTGGACGTTGCCAAGGACCTCCACGTCCGGCCCGTCCATGAAGACGCCCAGGTCGTTGCCGGCCGTGCCGTGGATGCGGATGCGCACGGTCCGCTGGAGACCGGCCGCTATGTACCGCTGCCCGTTTACGCCCAGGAGCTCTATCTCGGCCGCGCCCTCGGCCGCGGCCCGGTGGACCCTCTCGTTCAGTTCCCGGTAGGGCACCCCCGCCGCGTCCAGGGTCACGCCCGCCTGTCGTCTCGCCGCCGCCCCAACCGCCATGCCGTGCCTCCCCACCGCGACCGCCGCCTCAGCGCCCGGCGGCCTTGACGTCCAGGATCTCCAGGGTCTCCCGGTCCAGGCCCACCGCCCGCAGCCTCTCCCGGTTGCCGCGCAGGCTCTCCACCGAGTTGATGCCCAGGAGCCCCAGGGTTTCCTTGACCTCGGCGCTCCAGGCCCGGATCAGGTTGGCCACCAGGCGCCCCCCCTCCTCGGGGTCCACCCGCCTCACCAGGTCGGGCCGCTGGGTGGTGAGCCCCCAGGCGCACCGGCCGCGGTGGCACTGCTGGCAGAGGGTGCAGCCGAGGGCCACCAGTGCGGCCGTCCCGATGTAGACGGCGTCGGCGCCGAGGGCGATGGCCTTGACCACGTCCATGCTGCAGCGGATGCTGCCGGCGGCGATGAGGGAGGCCCGGTTGCGGATCCCCTCCCGGCGGAGGCGCTGGTCCACCACCGCCACGGCGATCTCGATGGGAATCCCCACGTGATCGCGGATCATGGTGGGCGCCGCCCCCGTGCTGCCCCGGAAGCCGTCTATGACCACGGCGTCGGCGCCGGCCCGCACGATGCCGCTGGCGATGGCGGCCACGTTGTGGACGGCCGCTATCTTGACGAAGACCGGTTTCTCGTACCGGGTGGCCTCCTTGATGGCGAAGATGAGCTGCCGCAGGTCCTCGATGGAGTAGATGTCGTGGTGAGGCGCCGGCGAGAGGGCGTCGGTGCCCTCCGGGATCATGCGGGTCCGCGCGATCTCGGCCGTGACCTTTTCCCCCGGCAGGTGCCCCCCGATGCCGGGCTTGGCTCCCTGGCCGATCTTGATCTCCACGGCCGCCGCCCGCTTGAGGTAGTCTGCGTCCACGGCGAAGCGCCCCGACGCCACCTGGACGATGGTGTGGTCGGCGTACGGGTAGTGATCCGGGTGCATCCCGCCCTCCCCGGTGCACCAGTAGCTGCCCACCTCAGCCACCGCCCGGGCGCAGGCCTTTTGCACGTTGAGGCTCACGGCGCCGTAGGACATGGCGGCGATCATGATGGGCGTCTCCAGCCGGAGCTGGGGACCGAACCCCAGGGCGCGCCGGAGGTCGGCCGCCCCCCGCTCGGCGCGCCCGTTGCCGGAGGCGCCCTCCCGCCTCTCCCCCAGGTGCTCCAGGTAGGCGCCCAGGTCCAGTCGGTCGGGCTTGGAGCCCAGGTACGTCCGCAGCTCCATGGGTTCCCTCAACGGGTCTATGGAGGGGTTGGTCACCTGACAGGCATCGATGACCAGGTGGTCGAAGATGGTCAGGTACTCCTTGTCGTTGCCCATGCCCGTGAGGAGCTTGCCGCCCGAGGCGGCCTGGCGCCGCGCGCTGGCGGCGTGGAAGCGGGTCCAGTTGCGGTTTTCCCGGTACATGCTGGGCCACTGCTCGATGCGGATGGCGTAGGTGGGGCAGACTGCCACGCAGCGCCAGCAGCCCACGCAGTTCTCGTCGAAGGAGACGACCCGCCCGTCGAAGCCGAGGGCGTCCCAACTGCACTGGAGCACGCAGAACCGGCACAGGGTGCACCGGTCCTCCTCCACGATGACGCGGAAGTCCGGGTGGGGCCGCACCGCCGCCCGCATCCGGCGGAAGGGCGTCTGGGCCTGCCGCGCCTTCTTCTTGAGATCTTCCTGCGCGCCCGGCGCGCCCCCCGGCTCCGCCACCGGGGTCTCCACCCCGCCGGCACCGGCCGCCGCGCCCGGCGCCGGCACCGTCTCGATCTCCTGTCTGGGAGCGCTCATGCCGCTCCCTCCCTCCCGGCCGGGACCAGGTCCGCCTCCGCCGTCCCCCCGAGCCTGGCCACGATGGCCTCGCCGCCCTCGGGATACCAGAGCACCTCGGGCGACGGGCAGACGGCCCTGATGGCCGCCTCCTCGGAGGATATGAGGACGCGCCCCTCCGAGCGGGCCGCCACCAGGGGACGCAGCATGATCCGGTCGGCCAGCCCAACCATGCCACCGCCGAAGCCCACGATGACGCTGAAGGGGCCGTTGAGCAGGGCCGGACCGTAGACCTGCCGCAACAGGGTCCAGAACTCCGCGTGATCGGCCTCCAGACCCTCTATCTGCGACCAGAAGGGGGCCGTCAGCACGGAGCAGGTCAGCTCCACCGGCAGGCGGTGACGGCGGTGGAGGAGGTCGAAGAGGTAGGTGACCACCTCCGTGTCCGTCATCATGGAGCACCGGTAACCGAACATCTCCAGGTACCGGCGGTTGGTGTCGTAAGAGGAGATCTCGCCGTTGTGGACCACCGACCAGTGGAGGAAGCCGAAGGGATGGGCGCCGCCCCACCAGCCGGGCGTGTTGGTGGGGAATCGGCCGTGGGCCGTCCAGAGATAGCCCCGGTACTCGTCCACGCGGAAGAACTCTCCCATGTCCTCGGGGTAGCCGACGCCCTTGAAGATGCCCATGTTCTTCCCGCTGGAGTAGACGAGGCCGCCGTCCACCCGCGCGTTGAGCTCGATGACGCGGGCCGCCACGTAGTCGTCCTCGTCCTCCCCCTCGTGGGCGGCCGGCACCGTGACGAAGTAGCGCCAGAGGACGGGCGGGTCCTGGACGCGAGGGTGCCGCCGGGTGGGGATGGGCTCCTCGTGGACCACGTGGAAGTGCTGCCTGATGCCCCGGTCCAGCTCCTCGTGGTCGGCGTGGTCGTGGCCCATGACGTGGAGAGCGTAGTAATCCTTGAGCTCGGGATAGATGCCGTAGGCGGCGAAGCCGCCCCCCAGACCGTTGGAGCGGTCGTGCATGACCTGGATCCCCGTGACGGCGGCCGACCCGTCGAAGAGCTCGCCGCGCTCGCTCATCACGCCGAAGATGGCGCACCCTCCGGGAATCCTCTCCCGCCTGATCGCCACCCTGAACCCTCCCTGATAAGGGCAAAGCACCTGCCCGACCCGGCCCACCCCGACGTCCCGGCAGGAAGGAGGCATCCGCCCTCGCGTATAGAAAAACACCCCGCTCGCTCTCCGGGCCCGCAGGCCCCCGGCGGGGCTTGCCTCGCCGGCAAGTCCAGGGATTTCATACCCCTGCCGGCTGTTGACACAGTATAGCATCCACCCCGGGGGGCGTCAAACCGAGGGTTCCGTCGCCTCGGGCAAGGGGGGCGGCGGGTTATCGGCCGGCCGTCTCGGCCACCGGACCTCCACCAGGGTGCCGATCCCGCCGCGGGCAGCGAAGTCCATGGTCACCGTCATCTCCTCCGGCTCGAGGAGGCTCACCAGGTCCGCCAGGATGCGGTTGGCCGCGTGCTCCTGGAGGATGCCCACGTTGCGGAAGGAGGTGAGGTAGTACTTGAGGGACTTGAGCTCCACCAGGTGGCGCCTGGGGACGTACCGGATGCGCAGCTCGGCGAAATCGGGGAGCCCCGTCCAGGGGCAGACCGAGGTGAACTCGCGCGTGACGTACTCCACCACGGTGCCGCCGCCCTCGTAGGCAAAATCCAGCCGCGCGAGACAGCCGGCGTCTATGGCGCTCTCGTCCTCCGCGTCCCACCGCCTCGCCTCGTCGTCCGCCGCCACCGGCACCCCACCCCCGCCCCGCGCCCGCGGCCAGCGGGGCGCCCGCGGCAGCGCCCCCCGCACCGCACGGGCACGCAGCCGCGCGGGATAAGGAAGCACACCGCACCCCGGGATTTGCTCCATTGTGGGGGACGCATCGGCCCTCGGCAAGGACCCCCAGACGCCCTGAAAAAGGATCAGGTCTGGCTCCCGCCAAGCCAGACCCGACCGACCCATGCGGCACCTGCCATGTGCCGTGACCATTATCGACATTGATCGTCATAATCTTTATGGTCCGGCGATAGGCCGGATGAGTCATTTTTTCCGGCGCAGGTCCGTCGGGAAACCGAAGGCACCTCAGGCCTTGGGCGCCACCAGGGGTACCCCGGCGCCGCAGAGGGGGCAGGCGGCGGGATCGTAGGCAGGCACCTCCACCCGCACCAGGGCGCGAAAGGGCACGGGAAACTCCACGCCGGCCGGGCGCCGGTCCACCACGGCCCCGATGCCCACGGCCACGGCGCCCGCGGCGCGCACCAGGTCCAGCACCCGCCCTACCGAGCCGCCCGTGGTGACGGCATCCTCCACCAGGAGCACCCGCTCGCCCCGGCCGACGGCGAAACCCCGCCGGAGGGTCATCCCCGCCGCGGCCTTCTCGGCGAACAGGGACCGGCAACCCAGGGCCCTGGCCACCTCGTGGGCCAGCAGCACACCGCCCATGGCCGGACCCACCACCGCGGCCACCTCTTCGCCGGCGAAGGCGGCCGCCAGGGCCCGGCCGAGGCGCTCGGCCACCGGGGGAAACTGGAAGGCCTGCGAGAGGAGGAAGAAGACGGGACTGTGGCGCCCCGAGGTGAGGAGGAAATGACCCTCGCGCCAGGCGCCGGCGCGGCGGAGGAGGTCCTCCACCTCGCCGGGCGCCAGGGACCCTCCGGCGGGCAAGGGTCCCGTCATGTCAGGCGCCACCTCCCGCGGGCGGCGCCTGGAGACCGGGGTTGGCGTCGCCGTCGGCCAAAAGGCCGAGGAGGGCTTCGTGGAGGAGACCGTTGGTGGCGACGATGGTGGGCGAGTCCAGGCGGAAGGGGCGCCCCTCCCGGTCCGTCACGGTCCCGCCGGCCTCGCGCACCAGGAGGACGCCGGCCGCCACGTCCCACGGATTGAGGCGCCGCTCCCAGAAGCCGTCCAGGCGCCCGTCGGCCACGTAGGCCAGGTGCAGGGCGGCGGACCCGAGGGCGCGCACGTTGCGGGTCCGGGGCGTCACGCGGCACACGTCGCCCAGGATGCGGTCGTACTCCCCGTGGCGGCCGGCGGCCCAGCCGGTGGCAACCACGGCCTCCAACAGGTGTCGGCGACCGGAGACCCCCACCGGACGGCCGTCCCGGGCCGCACCCTCGCCGGCCGCCGCCGTGTACAGGGAGCCGCGCAGGGGGTCCAGGATGACGCCGACGACGGGCTGGCCGTCGGCGCACAGAGCCAGGGAGACGCAGACGAAGGGGAGGGAGTGGACGAAATTGGTGGTGCCATCCAGGGGATCGAGAACCCAGTGGAGGTTCCCCGCCCCGGCGGCGCCATCCGCGCCCGCCACGAGACCCGCCTCCTCGCTGAGGAGATCCAGCCCCGGCGTCTCCCGGCGCAGCACCGCCGCGGCCGCATCCTCGGCCCGCCGGTCCACCTCGGTGACCAGGTCCACGGCGCTTCCCTTGAAGTCCACCTCCACCGCGGAACCGAAGCGGTCCCGCACCACGTCGCCGGCCGCGCGCGCCGCCCGCACGGCCACGTCCAGGTAATGGCGCCGCTCGCCCGCCGTCAGCACGGGGGATAACCTACCCGGAAGAGCGGCGTCTTTCAAGGGCGCGCGGCCTCCTCGCCCCCGCCGGAGCCGGGCGCGGCCGAGCAGCCGCCCCTTCCCCGACCGCCCGCCTCGCTCCCCCCGGAGACCGCCAACTCCGCCACGAGGCCGGCGAGCGCCGCGCGCGGATCGGGGGCGGCCGTGACAGTCCGGCCCACCACCAGGTAGTCCGCACCGGCGGCCAGGGCGGCGGCCGGGCCGGCGAAGCGCCGCTGATCGTCGGCTCCCGCGCCGCTCGGCCGGATTCCCGGCGTGACGGTGAGAAAGGAGCGGCCGCAGGTCTCCTTGACCAGGGGAGCCTCCCGGGGCGAGCAGACGACGCCGTCCAGGCCCGCCTCGACCGCCAGCAGCGCCAGGCGCCGCACCAGGTCGGCCGGCTCCCCGGACCAGCCGAGGGCGGCGGCCAGCGCCGCCCGGTCCAGGCTCGTGAGGACCGTCACCGCCACCACCAGCGGTCGGGCGAGGCCCAGACGGGCGGCCTCCGCGGCGGCTTCCTCCCCGGCCCGCCGCATCATCTCGGAGCCGCCGGCGGCGTGGACGTCCAGCATCCAGCAGCCCAGGCGGGCGGCCGCCCGCGCCGCCCCCGCCACGGTATGGGGTATGTCGTGGAACTTAAGGTCCAGGAAGACGCGCAGCCCCGCGCCCACGAGACGCCGCACCACGTCGGGGCCAGCCGCGGCGAAGAGCTCCAGCCCCACCTTGAACCCGCCGCAGAGGTCACCCAGGGCTCCGGCAAGGGCCAGCGCGCGGTCGGGCGCGCCCACGTCGAGGGCCAGGATCACCCGCTCGGTGGCGCCGCCCCCCGTGGGGAGGGCGTCAGCCGCCACAGGCCGGCACCTCGCCGGCGGCGGCCGGCGCCCGCCCTTCGGGCCAGGCCGCGCCCACCAGGTCCGCCACGGAGGCCACGCCCTTCTCGGCCAGGAAGGCCTCCAGCTCCTCCAGCACCCGCAGCGGCGCCAGGGGATCCACGAAGACGGCCGTCCCCACCGCCACGGCCGTGGCCCCCGCCAGCAGGAACTCCGCGGCATCGCGGCCGGTGGTGATGCCGCCCATCCCGATGACAGGGAGGCCGGCGCTGCGCGCCGCCCGCCAGGTGCAGGCCAGGGCCACGGGCTTGATGGCGGGGCCGGAGAGGCCACCGAAGACGGTGCCCAGGACCGGACGCCGCCGATCGGCGTCAATGGCCAGGCCGATCAGGGTGTTGATGGCCGAGAGGGCGTCGGCCCCGGCAGCGGCCACGGCCCGCGCCAGTCCCTCCACATCGCCGGTGTTGGGGGTGAGCTTGACGATGAGCGGCAGGGCCGTCTCGGCCCGGACGGCGGCCACCACCTCCGCCGCGGCCTCGGGGGAGCGGCCGAAGGAAAGCCCTCCCTCCTTGATGTTGGGGCAGGAGACGTTGACCTCCAGGGCGGCCACGCCAGGCGCTCCCTCCAGGCGCGCCGCCACGGCGCGATACTCGTCCACGGTGCGGCCGATGACGTTGACGATGACTGCCGTGGGCAGCTCCCGCAGCCAGGGCAGCTCCTCGGCCAGGAAGCGGTCCACGCCGGGGTTCTGCAGGCCGATGCTGTTGAGAAGCCCGGCCGGCACCTCGGCCAAGCGGGGCGGCGGGTTGCCGGGCCACGGCTCCAGGGAGACGCCCTTCACCATGATGCCGCCCAGCCGGCCCACGTCGAGGATGGACGCGTACTCCCGGCCGTAACCGAAGCATCCGGACGCCACGAGGATGGGGTTCTTGAGGCGGAGGCCGCCCACCGTCACGGCCAGGTCGGCCATCTCAGAGGGCCACCTCCCAGGAGGGGAAGACGGGACCGTCCACGCAGACACGGGCGTAGCGGAGGGGAAGCTCCCCCCGCCGGGCCCTGTCCAGCGCCTCGTAGGCGGCGGCCAGCTCGCAGGCGGCGCCGGGCTCCGCCACCACCGGCACGGGGCAACCCAGGCAGGCGCCCACGCCGCAGGCCATCCGCTCCTCCACGGCCAGGTAGCCGGGCGCGCCGCGCCGCGCCAGCTGGGCCTGGACGGCGGCCAGCATGGGGATGGGGCCGCAGGCGTACACCACCACATCGCCACCGGCCAGTATCTCCTCCAGGGGACCGGTGACGAGCCCCCGCCGCCCCCGGCTGCCGTCCTCCGTGGTGACGGTGACGGCACACCCGAGCCGGCGGAAGGCGCCCTCCAGGAGCAACAGGTTCTTGGTGCGCGCGCCCAGGATCACGGACACGGGCCTCCCGAGCCCGCACAGGAGGCGCGCCAGGAAGAAGAGGGGCGGCACCCCCACGCCCCCGCCCACCAGGACAGCCGCCAGCCTTGCGGGCGGGAGGGGGAAGGGGCGGCCGAGGGGGCCCAGGACGGACAGGGGCGATCCCGGCCTCAGTCCGGCCAGCCACCTGGTCCCGTCGCCCTGGACCCGATAGACGAACTCCGCCTCGCCGCGGGCTTCCCGGGCGCGGAGCAGGCTGAAGGGACGGCGCAGGTAGCGGTGGATGCCGTCGCCGGCCGGCCCCCGGCCGCAGAGGACGTGGACGAACTGCCCAGGCTGGGCAGCCGCCGCCACGTCCGGCGCCCGGAAACGGAGAGCCAGGTGAGCGGGAGCGATCTCCCTCTGGCCCAGGACACGGGCCTCGCAGAGGACGGGACGACCGGGAGCCGCCGGGGCCGTCAAGGGAGGAGGCTCACCTCGCGCCTGGCTTCCACGGGCGCGACGCCGGCCTTGTCCTGGAGCCTTCCCGGGTAGACGTAGGCCCGGAGGGCATACTTGCCGGGCTCCACTCGGGTCGTGCCGTCCCTGGTCTGATCCCACCTCACCGTGTAGGTGAAGCCCTCGCCCGGCTGGAGGGTGACGTAGACCTTGGCCGGCAGGCTCCCGCGGCGGTCCACGGGCAGGCTGATCTCCTCGCCCGACGGGCCGGCCGCCGTCACGTAGATCTGGGGATCGCCGATGCCCCAGATGGTGTAGTCCTTGGACTCCTGGGACAGGTTGGAGAGGGTGGCCTGGATCACGACCGTCTCGCCCGACTTATACTCCGACTTTTCGGTCACCACGGCCAGGTGGAATCCCCCCTGGTGCACGGCGCCGCCGGCATCCGCGGCGCCCGCCGCCGGCGCCGGCGTCCCGAGCCCCGCCGGCGGGGCCACCGACTGGACCGGCGGCGGCGACGCTCTGCGGG
>CAYXQP010000010.1:0-29826 GCA_964467515.1 uncultured Eubacteriales bacterium
CCCATGCCTTGAGGGACGTGAAGAAAGGGCCACCCAGAGCCGCCGGCCCGAGCACCGCCACGGCCCCGAGCCCCGCCAGCACTCCGCCGGCCCACGCATAACCCACCCTGCCCAAGAAGCGGGCGACCCAACCCCCGCTCACGCCGGCCCGGGACAGCAGAACCGCCCAGGCGGCCACCATCCCCGCCCCGTGAGCGAACTGCAAGAGGTGACCGCCCGCCCAGAAGGCCGTCACCAGCACCCCGCGCCCCTCCACCCCGACCGCCGCAAGCCGCACTCCCACCGCCAGGATGGCCAGCAGGGACCCGAGGACGCAGAGGGCCGCAGCCCGAGCCGCCGACGCCGCAGGCCCGGGCGCACCACCCCCGCCCATCACCGCCGCCGCGGCCGCCACGCCCACGCCCAGCAGGAAAAGGGCCAGACCACCCAGGAAGAGAGGATGCTCCAGGTAAGGCACATAGTGCGCCAACACCGGCTCGCCCACGCCGGCCACGCCCGCCACGGCGAGGAGGGCCGCGCCGCCCGCCATGGCCACGAAGGAAATGCGCTCGGCGCGCGCACCCAGCAGCCCTGCCTCCGCCCAGATCATCACGGGCACGACGAGATACCAGACGACGAGAAAGAGGTCCACATGGCTCACGAGGGCCACGCGGAAGTAGGAGTCCGGCAGGAAGGGCCTGAAGAGGGGGGTCCGGGCGAGCGCCACGAGAAGCGCCATGACGCCGCTCAGGGCCAGCACGCCCACGCCCATCCCCAGCCACGCCCGGAGGCCCATACCCCCCCTACGGCCGGACATCCATCACCATGGCCACGAAAACGGCGGCCAGGTACACCAGCGACCACCCGAACACCCGCCGGGCCCTGCGCTCCACGGCCACCCGTTCCCGCAGCAGCGCCACGCACGCCGCCGCAAACCAGATCCCCAGCACCAGCGACACCCACAGGTACACGGGACCCACCACGCCGGTGAGATACAGGAGCAGGGAGGCGGGAACCACCAGGAGGGCGTAGAGCGTCATCTGCCACCGCGTGTACTCCCCGCCCCGCACCACCGGCAGCATGGGCACTCCGGCGCGCCGGTAGTCCTCGTCGCGGAACAGCGCCAGGGCCCAGAAATGGGGCGGCGTCCACAGGAAGACCACCAGGAACATGACCAGGGCGGGCGTGCCCACCTGTCCCGTGACGGCGGCCCACCCCACCAAGGGCGGCAGCGCGCCCGAACCGCCGCCGATGACGATGTTCTGGGCGGTGGATCGCTTGAGCCACATGGTGTAGATGACCACGTAGTAAACGAAGCCCGATAGAGCCAGCGCCGCCGCCAGGAGGTTGACCGCCACCGCCAGCAGCAGGACGCCGGTCAACCCCGCCACCAAGCCGAAGGAGAGCGCCTCCTCCGGCAGGACCCGCCCCGCCGGCACCGGCCGGTGCCGCGTGCGGCTCATCACCGCGTCGATGTCCCGGTCCCACCACATGTTGACGGCATTGGCGCCGCCCGCCACCAGGGCGAGACCGAACAACGTGAAGAACGTCAAGCCGGGATCGGGAAGACCGCGCGCCGCCACCCACATGGCGGCAAAACCCGTCACCAGGATGAGGACGATGATGCGCGGCTTCATCAATTGCACGTAGTCGAGGACGGCGCCACCAAGGCCCCGCCTCCGCCCGGCACCGCCACCCTCCCCCGGCGCCGCCGGCAGAACGCCGCCCTCGGCCAACCAGTAGGACGCCGTGGCGAGGGCCACCAGCGTCCCCAGCAGCGCCGCCCCCACCGCCACGTGGGCCACCGTCACAGGGGGCGGCAGGAGCTGCAGCTTGGCAACCGCCCCCAGCAGCACCTGGATCACGGCCAGGCCGGCCGCCCCGGCCGCCGGCGCCAGCAGCGTGACCCGCCCCCGGGCGCGCCTGAACACGTAGGCAACGGAATACAGGATCACCAGCACGGCCAGCAGCGCCACCAGCCGGTGACCGAAGTGCACCAGCACGCGCAGGTCACCGGAAGGGATGACCTGCCCGTTGCAGAGGGGCCAGCCGCGACAGGCGAGACCCGCCCCGGCCGCCTTGGTGAAGCTGCCCGCCACCATGGTCGCCCAGGCTCCCAGCGCAGCCACGAGCGGCACCAGCCACAGCCTCGCCCGCGGTCCCCCAGGAACCCGCCCGGCCAGGCTCGCCGAGACCGCCAGCACGATCCACGTGGAGAAGAAGGCCGTCCCCGTGGCCATATGCAAGGCGTCCACGAAGGGATTCAAGCGAAAGATCACCGTCATGCCCCCGAGCACCGCCTGCACGACCAGCAGTCCGAGGGCCACCAGACTAACCCCGCCCCACACGGCCCTCCCGGCCCCCGACCGCAGGCCGGCCACGGCCGTCACCAACGAGAGCACCGACAGGAGGCTCACCGCCAGCCGGTGGCCCCACTCCAGCAGCACCAGCCCCTCCAGCGGCGGGATCAAACGGCCCCAGCAGAGGGGCCAGTCGGGACACGCGAGCCCCGCCCCATACGCCTTGACCGTGCCCCCGAGGGTGATCACCCCGAAGGTCAGGACCGCCGTCGCCCAGGCCAACCACCGATAGGTCCGGCTGGGAACCAAGCCCCTCACCTCCCCAGCGACGCGCGGCCCGGGGGCCACCCCCACCACGGGGCACCGCACCCGGGCCGCCTCCGCCGCTAGCGTCCGTTCGGGCCGCGCGCCCTCAACGGATCCTTACCCCGAGCTGCAACAGCACGGCGAGCGACACCGCCACCAGCAGCCCCAGCACGACCCCCGCGCCGAAGGACAGCTTGCTGAGCCCATCCTCGTACTGCAAGCCCTGGTAGTACAGGGCCGACAGGGCGAAGTTGCTCGCCAGGAGGGCCACCAGGATCGGCTTTTGCACCCCGGCCAGGGCCGCGTTCTGCGCGACCCAGATCTCAAGCAACGTGAAGACGAAGGTTATGACACCCATAACCACGTAGGTCCCCACGCTCGGCGCCGCCTCCGGCACCGCCACCGCGTGGTGGGCGTGTCCGGCCGTCCTCTCAAGCTCCGCCATCAGCACTCACCTCCCGGCCGCTCACTTCGTCAGCTCGAACAGGTAGACCACGGGGAACAGGATCATCCAGACCATGTCCACGAAGTGCCAGTACAGCCCCGCGCACTCCACCGCCGTGGCGTTGGCCGCGCTGTACCTCCCCCGGGCCCCCTGGACCATCACGGCCACCAGCCACACCAGCCCGATTACCAGGTGCAGCAGGTGCGTCCCCGTGAGCGTGTAGAAGGTGTCCGCCCCCACGTTGGCCCCGAGCTTGAAGCCCTCACCGATCATCTCGCCCCAGTCCTTGAGCTTTAGCACCACGAAGCCCAGGCCCAGGAGCACCGTCAGGAGTGTCCACCCCTGCAGACCTCCCACGTTGCCTCGCCGGATGGCCGCGATGCCCATGGCCATGGTGAAGCTGGAGGCCAGCAGGAAGATGGTGGCCACCGTGGTGCCCGGGATGGCGCCCAGGATCATCTCGTGGGGATCGGGCCCCTTGACGCTCCGCCCCCACAGGGCCAGGTACGTACCGATCAGCGAGCCGAAGACGATGCACTCGGACGCCAGGAACACCCACACGCCGAGCTTGAGGTTCTCGAGCGCCGGGGAGGCGTGACCGTGGCCCCCGTGCTCTACCGCCACAGCCTTGGTAGTCATGCCGCCTCCTCCTTCACCTCAAGATAGTAACCGCGGGCGTCCTCCACGGCCCAACCCAGGCACCCCACCACTATCACCAGCAGCCCGACCAGCGCGATGGTCCCGGCACCCGTCACGGCGCCGAAACCGCCCACCAGCAGACCCAACCCCACCAGGCCCGGCATGTAGGACGGCGACGGCATGTGGACGGCGTTGCCGTGCCGGTGGTGGTCCATCTCCTCCGGAGCGGGGAGTATCCGGCCCTCGCCGTACTGCTTCTCATAGGCCAGGGCATCCAGCGCACGCACCTGCGGCAGCCGGGCGAAGTTATAGGCCGGCACCGGGCTCGGCGTAGCCCACTCCAGGGAACGCCCGTCCCAGGGGTCGTTGCCCGCAGCGCGTCCCCGGATGAGGCTCTCGATCCAGGCGATGACCAGGATCAAGATCCCTATGGCCTGCAGGAAGGCCCCCACCGTCTCCACGGCGTTGAAGGGGCCCCACCCGCTCTCCGGCACGTAGGTGTAGATGCGCCGCGGGTGACCCAGCAGCCCGGCCACCAGCATGGGCGCGAAGGTCAGGTTGAAGCCCACGAACAGCACCCAGAAACCCGGCCGGCCGATCCGCTCGTTGAGCATGCGGCCCGTGGCCTTGGGCCACCAGTAGGTAACCCCCGCCAGAAGGCCGAAGACGATGGCGCCGATGGCCACGTAGTGGAAGTGGCCCACGATCCAGAGGTTGTCCTGGAACTGCCGGTTCACGCTGGAGCTGGCGTTGACGAGACCCGTGAGCCCGCCGATGTAGAACATGAAGAAGAAGGCCGTGGCGTAGTGCATGGGCAGCGTGAACCGCAGCCTGCCGCCCCACATGGTACCCAGCCAGATGAAGACGTACATGGCCGCCGGTACCGACACGGCCTTGGTCCCGATGACGAAAGCCGTGTTGACCGCCGTCCCGCCGCCCGTGGTGTACATGTGATGCATCCACACGATCCAGCCGAGAACGGAGATGGTGGCGATGGCGGCGATCATGGACCGATAGCCGAACAGGGGCTTACCCGAGAAGGTGGAAACCACCTCGGAGATGCAGGCGAAGGGCGGCAGCAGGAGGATGTAGACCTCGGGATGGCCGAACATCCAGAAGAGGTGCTGCCAGAGCAGCACATCTCCCCCGCCGCCGGGCGCGAAGAACTGGGTCCCCAGCACCCGGTCGAAGTAGAGGAGCACCATGGCCACCATGAAGGGGATGCCGGCCGTTAGGGCCACCACCGAGGTCATGAGCGTGTACCAGGCCAAAGGCGGCATCTGGAAGAAGCCCATGCCCGGCGCCCTCATCTTGAGAATGGTGACGATGAAGTTGAGGCTCGTGAGCATGGTGCTCACCATGCCCAACTGGACGCCCACCAGGTAGGCGTTCATACCCACGCCCGGGCTGAACGCCTTGGTGCTGAGGGGCACGTACGCGAACCAGCCCGCGTCGGCCGCCCCGCCCATGAACCAGGCGATGTTGGTGAGAACACCCCCCCAGAGGAGGCACCAGTAGCTCATCATGTTGAGCCGTGGGAAGGCCACGTCGCGGGCCCCGATCATGACGGGCATGACGTAGTTGAGGATGCCCCAGATGATGGGCGTCGCCGCGAAGAAGATCATGACCGTGCCGTGCTGGGTCAGGACCTGGTTGTAGGTTTCCCCCGTCACCAGGTTGTTGAGGGGCCGGGCCCACTGGAGCCGGATGGTCAGGGCCTCGAGGCCGCCCACGACCAGGAAGAGCACGCCCGTCACGAAGTAAAGGATGCCGATCCGCTTGTGGTCAACGGTATTGAACAAGCCGTCGGCCCGCGACTTGCGGATGGGTAGCTCCATCTTTTCCGCTACCACTGCCATGCTTCCCATCACCTCTCTCCCTCGTTTGTATGGACCGATGGAGTCCCGCTCACTTTAGCCCCTCCAGGTACTCAATCAAAGCCTGGGCGTCGTCATCGGTAATGGACCCGGCCTTGACCGACACGGTCATCTTGGCATCGGGCTTGACCGACTGCGGATCCCGGACCCACGCCAGCAGGTTCTCGGGCGTGTTCTTGAGGACCCCGCCGCCGATGCTGGTGCGGGCACCCATATAGGCCAGGTTGGGGGCGATGGTGTTGGGCGCCCGCTTGGTACCGTCGATGGTGTGGCAGGCTGTGCACACCGAGTTGAAGACTTGCTGGCCCTTCTTGGCCAGGTCGGTCTGGGGCTCCGGCGCCGGGGAACCCTGGCGCCTGACCCACGCATCGAAGTCGTCCTGGCTGTCGGCCACCACCCGGGTCAGCATCCGGGCATGGGAGGCGCCGCAGAGCTCGAAGCACTGCCCCTGGTAGACGCCGGGCTTGTCGGCCTGGATCCAGAACTTGGTCTTGCGGCCGGGGAGGGAGTCGTTCTTGCCGCCGAGCCGCGGCACCTCGAAGGCGTGGATGACGTCCTCGGACCAGGTCGTGATCCGCACCTTCTTGCCCACGGGGATGTGCAGCTCGTTGGCCGTGACGAGACCGTACTGCGGATACTGGAACTCCCACCACCACTGGTGCCCGATGACGTTGACGTCTATGGCGTCCGCCTCCTCGGGCTGGCGCTCGAAGACGGCCTCCGCCTTGAGGGGATGGAGGGCCATCACCACCAAGCCGACGATGAGGACGAGCCAGGCGATCAACTCGTAGCGGGGATCGCCGTGGGACTGGGGAACCGCCCTGTCCTCGCCGCGATCCTTGAAGCGGATGAGGATGAAAGCCGTCGCGATGGAGACCAGTACACCGATGAAGGTGATGAAGGCGATGTCCCACGTCATGGCCTCGTAAAGGGTCTCAGCCTGAGGGCCGGCGGGATGGAGCAGGGTCTGAGGGAAGGGGCCCTCGGGCTCGGCCGCGGCCTCATGGGCCAGGGCAGCGCCGGCCCACAGCAGGGCCGCCGCCTGTCCCATCGCCAGGATGGCCAGCTTGCGCCACAGTTTCCGCATCTGATCACCTCCGCCTGTAAGGCAACTAAACCGCAAACGATACCGACGAGCGATCTGCCGCCAGGAAGCCCTTCACCTCCTCCCCCCAGTCCGGTAGCGGCCGGGAAAAAAGGTCGCACGGCCGCAAGAAGACGCCGCTTCAAATTAGTACGACGCCACCCTCACTATTCCTCCTTCTCTTGACGAAAAATTATAGATCGGCACCCGTGGCCTGCCGATTACCCTTTTGTCTCACTTTGAAATTTGCGAAGTGTCTAGTCCGAAGGTGCTACGTGGGGTCCAAAATTACTACCAAGGCCGTCGAAACAAGTCGCAAAAAGACCCGGCGCTCGGCCGGGTCAGCCCACCGTGGTCGGCGGCAGAAGGTGCCCCTAGGCGCTCTCTTCCTTCTTGCGCCGCCGCTCCCGCGAGATGAGGAGGGGCTCCTTGCCATTCAGGACGGCCTCCTTGGTGACCACCACCCGGGAGACCTCCCCCCGGGACGGTATCTCGTACATCACGTCCAGCATGACGTCCTCCAGGATGGCCCGCAGACCCCGCGCGCCCGTCTTGCGCTTGAGGGCCTGCTGGGCGATGGCCCGCAGGCCGTCCTCCGTGAACTCCAATTCGATCCCGTCCAGCTGGAACATCTTGCGGTACTGCTTGACGATGGCGTTTTTGGGCTCGGTCAGCACGCGGACCAGGGCGTCCTCGTCCAAGGCGTCCAGGGTGGCCACCACCGGCAACCGGCCGATGAACTCCGGGATCAGACCGAAGCGGAGCAGGTCCTCGGGCATCACCTGGCTCAGAATCTCGCCGATGCGGCTCTCCTTGCGCGAGTACAGCTCGGACCCGAAACCGATGGTCCGCTGGGCCGTCCTGCTCTGGATGATGCGCTCCAGACCCTCGAAGGCACCTCCGCAGACGAAGAGGATATTGGTGGTGTCTATCTGGATGCACTCCTGGTGGGGGTGCTTCCTGCCGCCCTGGGGCGGCACGTTGGCCACCGTGCCCTCCAGGATCTTGAGCAGGGCCTGCTGCACCCCCTCCCCGGACACGTCCCTCGTGATGGAGGGGTTCTCCGACTTGCGGGCGATCTTGTCGATCTCGTCGATGTAGACGATGCCCTTCTCGGCCTTCTCTATGTCGTAGTCGGCGGCCTGGATGAGCTTGAGGAGGATGTTCTCCACGTCCTCCCCCACATAGCCGGCCTCCGTCAGGCTCGTGGCGTCGGCGATGGCGAAGGGCACGTTGAGGATGCGGGCCAGGGTCTGAGCCAGGAGCGTCTTGCCGCTCCCCGTGGGGCCGAGGAGGAGGATGTTGCTCTTCTGCAGCTCCACGTCCTCCACCTTGCCGCCCAGGTTGACCCGCTTGTAGTGGTTGTAAACGGCCACCGCCAGGATCTTCTTGGCCCGCTCCTGCCCTATGACGTACTGGTCGAGGATCTCCTTGATCTCCCGCGGCTTGGGGACATCCTTGATGTCGAGCTCCAGGTCCTCGCTCAGCTCTTCCTCGATGATGTCGTTGCACAGCTCCACGCACTCGTCGCAGATGTACACCCCCGGACCCGCCACCAGGCGGCGCACCTGGTCCTGGTACTTGCCGCAGAACGAGCACTTGAGCTGCCCCTTCTCATCGGTGAACTTGAACATCTGCCTCTCCTTCCTGCCGCCGCCTGACGGCGCGGGGGCTCAGGACCTCATCCACGATACCATACGTCTTGGCTTCCTCCGCCGACATGAAGTAGTCTCTCTCGGTGTCCGCCTCGATCTTCTCGATGGGCTGCCCCGTGTGGTGTGCCAGTATCTGGTTGATCCGGTGACGATCCTTGAGGATTTCGTCCGCGTATATCTTGATGTCGGTGGCCCGCCCCCGGATGCCACCGGTCCAGGGCTGGTGGATCATGACCTTGGCGTGCGGGAGCACGTACCGCTTGCCCGGCGCCCCGCCGCACAGGAGCACCGCCGCCATGCTGGCGGCCAGGCCCACGCAGATGGTGGAGACGGGCGGCTTGACGTATTGCATGGTGTCGTAGATTCCCAGGCCGGCGTCCACGGACCCGCCCGGCGAGTTGATGTACAGCGAGATGTCCCGGTCGGGATCCTCGGTTTCCAGGAATAGGAGTTGGGCTATGACCAGGTTGGCCACCGTGTCATCGATGGGCGTGCCGATGAAGATGATCCGGTCCTTGAGCAGGCGTGAGTAGATGTCGTAGGCCCTCTCCCCTCTGTTGGTCTGCTCCACCACCATGGGAACCAGGTACTGCCCCTGAGTCACCGCCAGCACCCCTTTTCGCGCTCGCTTGGCCCGTCGGGGCCGGCGCGGAGTCCCCGCCACCACGTCCCCGTCAGGCAGCCCCGGCGTTGGCGGCCGCCAGGTCGGCCAGCCACGCCAGGGCCTTCTCCCTCATTATCGTTCGCCGGACGGCCGCGCGCATCTCGGCGTCAAGCCGGTCGAGCCCACGGACGCGGAGCAGATCCTCCACCTCGTCCTCCGGCGCGGTGATGCCCTCGGCCTGGGCAAGGGCGTCCAGAACGAGGTCGGCCCTGACCTCCCCGGCGGCTAGCGCCAGGAGCCCCTCGCGGAGCTCCTCTTCGGAGGCGAAGCCCTGGGCCTGGCGGTATTGTTCCGGTGACAGGCCCAACAGCCGGGCCTCCTCGAGCCACCGCCGCACCACCGACCCCAGGCGCCTCTCCACCAGGGACGGGGGTACCTCCACCCGGCTTTCCTCCACCAGGCGCTCCAGCACCAAGGCCCGCTGCCGCTCGCGCGCCCTCCGCTCCGCGGCATCGCGCAGCTGGGCCTCCACGGCCGCGCGCAACTGGTCCAAACCCTCGTAGGGGCCGAGCCCGCGGGCGAACTCGTCGTCCAGAGGGGGCAGCACCCGCTCGCAGACCTCGAGGACCCGCACCGACAGCCGCACGTCGCCCCCAGCGTCGCCGTCCTGGCCCTCGTCCCGGAAGGCCACCTCCCGCGCCTCTCCCGCCCTGGCCCCCGTCAGGGCCTGCTCCAGAGCGGGCGCCAGTTCCCCGGCCCCCAGGCGGACCAGCCGGTCGCCCTCTCCCGAGGAGACGGCGCGGCCGGCGACGGTACCCCGGTACGCGATGCGGACGAGGTTCCCCGGCGCCGCCCCCTCGTCCAGGGGGCGCAGCACGCCCTGCCTCTCCCGCAGATCCTCCAGCACGCGGTCCACTTCCTCGGCCTCGACCCGGACATCCTCGACGGGAACGGCCAGAGAGCGATAGTCCCCCAGCAGCACCTCGGGACGCACCGCCACGGTGGCGCGGAAGCGCAAGGGTTGGCCGTCGGCCCGCTCCAGGACGTCGATGGCCGGTCGTGCGATGGGCTCCAGGCCCAATTGCGCCGCCGCCTCCGTCACGGCCCCTTCCAGGAGACCGTCCGCCGCCTCCTGCCAGACCGCCTCCTTCCCCAGGTGGCGCTCCAGGACGGAGCGGGGAACCCTCCCCGGACGAAAGCCGGGCACCCTCACCCGCCGCGCCAGTCGGCGACAGGCCTCGCCCAGGGCCGCCTCCACCCGTTCCGGCTCCACCTCCACCGTGAGCACCGCCTGCCAGCCCTCCTTGCGCTCCAGCACGGCGTTCACCGTCTGCCGTCCCCCCCCACGGGCGATCACCCGCCCCCGCCGAATCATCAGCCATCCTAAAAGAAAAACGGCGCCTTGGGTATCGCCGTTTCACCAGGCCTGCGCGCCAGCCGGCCCGCTCCCCGCCACCCGTGTCCAGGTGGCGGTCCCGCCGTGGGTGGTGCGAGAGGGGGGACTCGAACCCCCACGCCCGAGGGCGTGCGCTCCTAAGGCGCACGTGTCTGCCGGTTCCACCACTCTCGCCCGAGGAACGTGGCTGGGGCGCCAGGATTCGAACCTGGAGTGGCGGCTCCAAAGGCCGCTGCCTTACCGTTTGGCGACGCCCCAGCGTCGGCCGCCCCGCCGGCCAAACCCGCCAGGACGGCCGCAAAGCGAATTTGGGGTGGCTGATGGGATTTGAACCCACGGCCCCCAGAGCCACAGTCTGGTGCTCTGACCGGCTGAGCTACAGCCACCGCGCCAAGCCATCAACCAGGTCCCGGTCCCTCGCCGCGCCTCCAAGTCGCCTGTCATGGTGCGCCCGGCAGGCCTCGAACCTGCAACCCTCGACTTAGAAGGTCGATGCTCTGTCCAATTGAGCTACGGGCGCCCGCTCTCCCGACCCGCCTCGCCCACCGCCTGCGCCGCCGCGGCACCCTTTTCGGCCGTCCGTTGGAGCGGGTGATGGGAATCGAACCCACGTACTCGGCTTGGAAGGCCGATGCTCTACCATTGAGCTACACCCGCACCCCTGCCAGGCGACGCTCCGGTGGTCGGAGCGGGCGGATTCGAACCGCCGGCCTCTTGCGCCCAAGGCAAGCGCGCTGCCGCTGCGCCACGCTCCGCAAAACACAAGTATAGACTGTCGCCGGAAGCCCGGTCAAACGCGACTGCCCGCCGCCCGGCCGCCACGTTCCTCCAGCTCCACGATCATGTCGCGCAAAAGGGCGGCGCGCTCGAACTCGAGGGCCCTGGCCGCCTGTTTCATCTCGCGGCGGAGCTTTTCCAAGAGGCGCGGAATCTCCCGCGGCGGCACGTCACCCAGGCGCGCGTAGTCCTCGGCCTCCCGGCCCGCAACGGGGCGCGTGGCCTCGATCACCTCGCGCACAGCCTTTTCCACCGTGCGCGGCGTGATGCCGTGCCGCCGGTTGAACTCCATCTGGATGCGCCGCCGCCGTTCCGTCTCCGCCATGGCCCGGCGCATGGAAGCGGTGACGGTGTCGGCGTACATGATGACCTTGCCCTCGGCGTTGCGGGCTGCGCGGCCTATGGTCTGGATGAGGGACCGTTCCGAGCGCAGGTACCCCTCCCGGTCGGCGTCCAGGATGGCCACCAGGCTCACCTCAGGCAGGTCGAGGCCCTCGCGGAGGAGGTTGATGCCCACCAGCACGTCGAAGACGCCCAGCCGCAGGTCCCGCAGGATCACCATGCGCTCCAGCGTGTCGATCTCGGAGTGCAGGTAGCGGACGCGGACCCCGTGCTCCCGCAGGTACTCGGTCAGCTCCTCGGCCATCCTCTTGGTCAGGGTGGTGACCAGCACCCTGTGACCCCTCGCCACCCGGCCTCTGATCTCGCCCAGCAGGTCGTCCATCTGGCCCCTGGTCGGGCGGACCTCCACCTCGGGGTCCACCAGGCCCGTGGGACGCACGATCTGCTCCACCACCCGCTCGCTCACCTTTAGCTCGTAGGGACCGGGGGTGGCCGACACGAAGAGGACCTGCCCCACCCGTTCCTCGAACTCGGCGAAGGTGAGGGGCCGGTTGTCCAGGGCCGAGGGCAGGCGGAAACCATAGTCCACCAGGGTTTCCTTGCGCGACCGGTCCCCGTGGTACATCCCCGCCAGCTGGGGCACCGTCACGTGGGATTCGTCTATGACCACCAGGAAGTCGCGCGGGAAGAAGTCCAGCAGGGTGTAGGGAGGCTCCCCGGCCCGGCGCCCCGTCAGGTGGCGGGAGTAGTTCTCGATGCCGTTGCAGAAACCCATCACCCGCATCATCTCCAGGTCGTAGCGGGTGCGCTGCTCGAGCCTCTGGGCCTCCAGCAGCCGGCCGGCCCCGCGCAGCTCGGCCAGGCGTTCCTCCAGCTCCTCCTCGATGGAAGCCAGGGCGCGCTCCAGGCGGTCCCTCTCCGTGACGTAGTGGCTGGCCGGGTAGACGGCCACGTGGGTGCGTTCGCCCAGCACCTCGCCCGTCAGGGGATCGAACTCGCAGAGCCTTTCCACCTGGTCCCCGAAGAGCTCTATCCGCACGGCCCGCTCGAACCAGGCGGCCGGCACCACCTCGATGACGTCTCCCCTCGCCCGGAACGTGCCGCGCCGGAGGTCCACGTCGTTGCGCTGGTACTGGATGTCCACCAGCTTGCGCAGGATCTCCTCCCGCGGCCGCTCGCTCCCCACCCGCAGGGAGAGGACCAGGTCCCGGTAGTCCTCGGGGGAACCCAGACCGTATATGCAGGAGACGCTGGCCACGATGACCACGTCCCTCCGTTCGAAGAGGGCCATGGTGGCCGAGTGCCGGAGCTTGTCTATCTCCTCGTTGCGCATGGCGTCCTTTTCTATGTAGGTGTCCGTCTGGGGGATGTAGGCCTCGGGCTGATAGTAATCGTAATAGCTCACGAAGTACTCGACGGCGTTTCCGGGGAAGAACTCGCGGAACTCGGCGCAGAGCTGGGCCGCCAGAGTCTTGTTGGGTGCGATCACCAGGGTGGGCTTGCCCAGACGGGCGATGAGGTGGGCCACGGTGAAGGTCTTGCCCGTGCCCGTGGCGCCCAGCAGGGTCACCCGCCTCGCCCCGCGGGAGAAGGACTCCGCCAGCTCGCCTATGGCCCTGGGCTGATCGCCCGCGGGGGCGAAGGGAGCCGACACCTCGAAGCCAGCCACTCGGAACCGGTCCCCCTATCGTTGCAGCTCGGGAGGCACGAGAGGCCGCAGCACCACCTGGTTGATGATGACGCCCGGCGGCGCGGCAACCACGTCGGCGACGACGGCGGCCACCTCCTCCGGCGCCATGGCGTAGGCCGGCGGCGACGACGAAAAGCCCGTCCGCACCGAGCCGGGGCAGACGACCGAGACCTTGACCCCGAAAGGCTTGAGCTCCTGGATCAGGGTCTCCGTGAGGGCCATCAGCCCCCACTTGGAGGCGCAGTACCCGCCGCCCCCGGGGAACGTGGTCAGACCCGCCACCGACGCCACGTTGACGACATGGCCGCTTCGCCTCTCCATCATAATCCTCGCCGCCTGCCGGGCACAAAGGAAGGCGCCCCGCAGGTTCACGGCCAGCATGGCGTCCCAGTCCGCCGGGTCCATCTCCGCCACGGGCGCGAAACGGCCGATGCCCGCGTTGTTGACGAGGATGTCAAGGGTGCCCCACCGCTCGAGCGCCGCCCGGAAGGCCCCCGCCACGGCTCCCGGGTCGGTCACGTCCGCCGGCAGGGGCAGGACGGTGCCCGGTGGCGACGACGCGGCCAGGGTCTCCAGCTCGCCGCCGGTGCGCGCCACGGCCGCCACCATGGCTCCCTCCGCGGTGAACCGCTCCACCACTGCCCTGCCGATGCCGCGGCTGGCGCCCGTCACCAGGGCTACCTTGCCGGCGAGACGTCGCCCGTGGCCGCCCCGCCTCACCGGGCGGCCACCGCCCCGCCCCGTAACCGCTGCCTGGCCAGCTCCAAGGCACGGCGGAACTGGGGATCCGTCTCCCGCGCCGCCAGGGGCACCTGGGCCGGACGCTCCACCACCACGTCCGGCACTAGGCCGCCCGTCTCCTTCCCTTCCTCCCCTTCCTGCCGGTCCCGCCGCCGGTTGATGTCCCTGCCGGCGGGCGTCAGGTACCGCGCCACCGTCAGCTTGAGGCCGGTACCGCCGTCCAGCGTCCAGACCTGTTGCACCAGTCCCTTGCCGAAGGTGCGCTTGCCCACCAGCACGGCGCCGGCCCGCTCCTTGAGGGCGGCGGCCAGGATCTCGGCGGCGCTGGCCGTCGCCTCGTCCACCAGGACCACCACCGGCATCCCCAGCCCGCGGCGGTTGCGGGAATTGAATGTCTGGCGGCGGCCGCTCCGCTCCACCACGTGGACCACGGGGCCGGCCGGCACCATCTGACCCGCCACGCTCACCGCCACGTCCAACCTGCCGCCGGGGTTGTGGCGCAGGTCCACGATGAGCGCCCTGGCCCCCTCCCGGCGCAGCCGTTCCAGGTCGGCCCTGACCCGGCCGGGCGTGTCCTCCAGGAACTGGGTGATGTGCAGGTAACCGACACCGGGCGCCACCGTCTCGGCGCTGGTGGAGGGGATGGTGATGCGGGCGCGCCGCATCCGAAAGACCAGTCGCCGGTCCCGCCCGTCGATGGTGCGCGCCACCTCCAGGCGCACCACGGTGCCCGGTTCGCCCCGGATGGCGTCGGCCACCCTCTCCGCCGGCCACCCCGTGACGTCCTTGCCGTCCACGGCCACGAGCCTGTCCTCCGGGAGGAGTCCCCGCGGATCGCCCGGGCCCGCTCCCTCGAAGGCCGTCACGGCACCGGGGGTGCCGGGGAAGGCCGCCACCACCACGATGTCCCTGTCCCGCTCCGTGATCTGCACTCCTATGCCACCGTAGCGGCCGTCGGTCTCCACGTGGAAGTTGGCAAAGGCGCGGGCGGTGAAGTAGGCCGAATAGGGGTCGTCCAGGGCCGCCACCGCTCCCTCCGTGGCACCCTCCAGCACCTTCTCCAGGTCGGGGCGATCCACGTAGTCCCGTTCCATGATGGCGAGGACGGCGAGAAGACGGTGGAAGGAAGGCAGATCCTTGACCTGGCGCCAGCCTGCCAGGCTTTCCCCCGCGAGGCTCCGCCCGGCGGCAGGCGGCCCTCCCCGGAACCCCGCCAGCGAGAGGGTGGCCGCCACGCTCAGCACCACGAGGCAGATGCCGCCGATCACCGCCGTGCGGCGAGGTATGCCCCTCTCCGACCGCTCCTCCATCACCACGCACCTCGCTCGGAAGACGGAGCCTCCGACGCGGCTTCCCGCGCCGTCGAACCGGCCCAACAATTATATGTCCCCAGGGGAAGGGCTCCCGCCACCGGGTCGGCGCAAGGCTGCGGGGTTTGCGCCGGCCGGCGCCCGCCAAGGGCGTCGGCGGCGGCCGGTCACTGGATGACGCGGCCCAGGTATGCCGGCGGATTCTGCGGCTCACCGTTGACGCGGACCTCGAAGTGGAGGTGGGGACCGGTGCTCAAGCCCGTCGAGCCCACGTAACCCACCACCTGCCCCTTGCTCACCTCCTGTCCCTGGGAGACGGCGAGCCGGGACATGTGGGCGTAGAGGGTGGAGACGTCCTTGCCGTGCATGATGATCACCGCCTTGCCGTAACCGCCCAGCCAGTCGGCCAGGAAGACGATGCCCCGCTCCGCCGCCCGCACGGGCGTGCCGTACGGCACGGCGTAGTCCAGGCCGCTGTGCATGCGGGACTTGCGCAGGATGGGGTGGAACCGCATCCCAAAGCCCGACGATACGGGACCGGACACGGGAGGTTCCAGGACAAGGGCTCCGAGGGAGCGAAGGCGGGACTCGTACTCCCTGGTGTAGCGCCGGATGCGCCCCTCCACCTCGCGGGAGAGGGCGTCCAGCTCATCGAGGGCTTCCTCCAGGGCCTTTCTGTCGTTGAAAAGTTCCGCCAGCTGGACCTGCTGCTCGTCCCGCTGCCGCGCCAGCACCTGGCGCGTCTCCTCCACGGCTTCCTTGGACGCCATGACACGAGTCCGCTCCCGCTCCCGTTGCTGGCGCAGCCGGGCCGTCAGGTCCCGGTAGAGGCGCACCTGGTGAAAGAGGGAGATGTCGCCCGCGATGACAAGCCGCAGGCTCTCGGCCCGCGTGAGAAAGTCGCTGAAATCCGTGGCGCCGAGCACCACGTCCAGGTAGCCCACCAGTCCGTGCTCGTAAAGGGCCCGCACCCGCCTCTCCATGAGGTCGGTGCGGCGCGCCAGGTTGCCCTCGGCCTCGCGGAGGCGCGTCTCGGCTTCCCGCAGGAGCTGGGTGGCCTGCTCTAGCTCCCGGCGCAACTGCTCGAGGCGCTTCTCCTTCGCGGCGATGGCCACCTGGAGCCGGTAGATCTCGCCGGCCGTGGCCGTCTCCCGGCGCCGGATGGTGTTCAATTGGGCCTTAACGGCCCTGGACTTGTGCTCAAGCTCATGGAGCTTCTGCTGCTCCTGCCGTATCCTCTGCTGCAGGTCGCTCAGGGAAAGCTCGGCCGCGGCCGGCGGGGCGCCGCCGACCGCCAGGAGAACCGCCGCCAGGAGAACCGCCACCGCCCGCAGCATACCCTACACCCGCAGATGCCGGCGCAGCGACAGCACGGAGCCGCCTGCCCCCAGCACCAGTCCCGCCAGGGCGAGAGCCTGGACCACCTGCACCACGAAGGGACGCGCCGGCAGGATGGGCAGGAAGGGCAGGGCCGTCACCACCCGGCCGGCGAACCAGCCGTAGCCGAACCAGAGGGCCGCCGCCGAAAGGAGCGACCCCGCCAGCCCCAACATGGCCCCCTCCAGGAAAAAGGGCAGCCGGATGAAGGAGTCGGTGGCTCCCACCAGCTTCATGATCCCGATCTCCCGGCGGCGGGCGAAGACGCTGACGCGGATGGTGTTGGACACGATCATGAGGGTGGCCAGGCCCAGGACGGCGGCCAGCACCAGGCCGAACCCGCGCAGCGCCACGCCCACGCTATGGAGGCGCCGGATGGTGTCCCGCTGGTAGACCACCTTTTCCGCTTGGGGGAGCGCCCGCAGGCGGGCCACCACCCCCTCCACGGCACCCGGATCGGGAACCCGCACCTCCACGGCGTCGCGGAGCGGGTTGTTCTCCTCCACCGCCTCGAGGAGGTCCGCCTGCGCCCCGAACTGCTTCTTGAGGCGCTCCAACCCCTCTTCCCGCGTGACGAAGGCGGCCCTCTCCACGCCGGGTAGGGCCCGCACGGCAGCCAGCAGGTCGGCCTTGTCCGCCCGGTCGAAGGCCGGTTTGAGGAAGAGGGTCACCTGTACCTGCTGGCGCAACACGTCCACCATGTGCTCCACGTTGAGGGCCAGGACGGCGAATACCGAGAGGATGAAGAGGGCCAGGGCCACCGTGGTGACGGAGGCCAGGCTCATGACGCCGTTCTTGCGCACGCCGTCCACGGCCTCGGCAGCCAGGTAGCCCGCCGTGCGCAACCTCACCGGCGGCAACCCCTCGCGCGGGCCACCGGCTCGTCAACCGCCGGCCACATAGCGACCCCGCTCCTCGTCGCGCACCACCCGGCCCTCCAGGAGAGCCACCACCCGTCTGCGAAAGGCGTTGACGATGTGCTCGGCATGGGTCGCCACCAGCACGGTGGTGCCCCGCCGGTTGATTTCCGAGAGAAGCCCCATGATCTCCAGAGCCGTCTGGGGATCCAGGTTGCCGGTGGGCTCGTCGGCCAGCAGGAGAACGGGATTGTTGACCAGGGCCCTTGCTATGGCCACCCGCTGCTTTTCCCCACCCGAGAGCTGATGGGGGTAATGGTCGGCCCTGTTGGCGAGGCCCACCAGGTCCAAGACGGCGGGAACCCGCCGGGCGATCTCGCGCCGGCTGGCCTCGGTGACCAGAAGGGCAAAGGCCACGTTGTCGAAGACGGTCTTGTTGGGCAGGAGCTTAGTGTCGAAATCCTGGAAGACGACCCCGATCTTGCGCCGCAAAAAGGGTATCTCGCGGGACCGGAGGAGGTTGAGGTGCAGGCCGTTGACCCAGACCTCGCCCACCGTGGGCCTCTCCTCGCGGTAGAGGAGCCGTAGCAGGGTCGACTTGCCCGCACCGCTCGGCCCCACCAGGAACACGAACTCCCCCCGGCCCACCTGGAGGTTGACGTCCCGCAGGCTCGCCGTCTTGCCGTACACTTTCGTAACGTTGACGAGGCGTACCACCTGTCGACACAACCCCCGCGGGTCACAACAACCCTAAATCTTTTTCGACGGAAGGCGAAGAAATCCTTCCCCAGGAAGATTCTTGTCGCCTTCCCGCCGCCATGATAGGCTGCAGGAGGTGACAGCCCGGATGGCCACGGCAACCCGGGTCCGGTGGGACCCGGTCCTCTGGGCGTTTCTGCTCTACCCTTTCACCGACTATCTCCTGCGGGCGCTGCCGGTCCCAGGCGTGGCCGGACTGTGGGACGAGGCCGCTCTGGTCTACCTCTTGTGGCGCTACGGGCGTCTTCCCTCCTCCTCTTCGCCCCTGCTCCGCCCCATGGGCCTCTTCGCGGCGGCCGGGGTGGCCGCCTTTCTGCCCAACCTCCAAGCGCCGGCGGTGGGAGCCGAGGGCTTGCGGTCGTACTTCGAGTACCTGCTGGCCTTCTTCGTGGGGCGGGGCCTCGTGGCCCGCGGCGCCGAGGGGACGGCTCTCACGGTGTGGGCGGCCGGCGCGGCCGTGGCCGCGGCCCATGGTTTTTGGCAGTATATGGTGGGAGCCCCGATGCCTCCCCAGTGGGTGAGCCTGGTGGAGACCTACCGCACGCGGGCCTACTCCGTGGTGGGCAGCCCCAACGGGCTGGGCGATTTCCTCGCCTTCGCCCTACCCGTTACCGCGGGGCTGGCCGCCTCCTCCCGACAGCCGTGGCGGCGCGGCCTCCTCGGAGCCGCCGCCGCCATCCAGGGGACGGGCCTTCTCGTCACCTTCTCGCGGGGCGCCTGGCTCGCGCTGGCCGGATCGGCAGCCCTCCTCCTGCTGGCCCAAGTGCGTCGGGGCGCCGGCCGCCGTCGCCTGGCCCCCGCCCTGGCAGCCCTCCTCCTGGTCGGTCTGGCGGCAGCGGCCGCCCCGCCCGTCCGGGAGCGCCTGGCGGTCCTGGTCAGCCCTCACTACCTGGAGAGGAGCCTGCAGCCGGGGGGGCGGCTCTACCGCTGGAACGCCGCCTACGAGGTGCTGGCCCACGCTCCCCTAACCGGTGCGGGACCGGGGCAACACGGCGGGGCGGTGGCGGCGCGCCGGCTGGGGAGCGTATACACCGACAACTACTACGCCAAGACGGCGGCAGAACTGGGCCTGCCCGGCCTGGCCGCCCTCCTCTGGCTCCTCCTGGCCTCCGCGCGGCGGGGCCTGGCGGCCGCCGCGGCGCGTTCGGCGCCCACCCTGCTGGCGGCGGGGCTGGGGACGGGGACGGTGGCCGTGATCCTGCACAATGCCGTGGAGAACATCTTCGAGATTCCCTTCCTCAACGCCCAATTCTGGCTGGCGGTGGGCATCATGGACGCCTGGTCGGACGCCCCCGGTAGGGACCATGGCTGAGGGGGGCAGCCCGTTGCGCCTGACGGCCGAGGCGGCGGGTCCTCTCTGGCGAGCCGCCCTCGCCCTCGCGCTGTATCACCTGATCGGCCTGCCCCTGGCCTGGGAATACTCCTACGCCGGCTTCGCGGCCGCGGTGCTCCTGGCGGTGGCCGCGGTGGCGGCCGTCCCCCGGGGGCGGCGCTGGCAGGCCCTGGCCGAGGGTCTGGTCTTTCTGTACGTCCTCAACGCCCGGCAGAAGTCGCTGGACGCTCCCCTCACCTGGCAGGTGGTGGCCGGCGCGGCGGCCCTGATAGGCTATCCGACCCTGGCCCGCCTGGCGGCGGGCCTCTCCTGGCGGAGGGGGATGGCGGCCGGCGTCCTGGCCCTGGCTCTTGCCGCCGTGCTGGACCCCAACCTGCTCCCGGCGTGGCGTGACTTCGCCGTCCGGTACGAGAGCCCGCCCCTGGCCGGGTCCGCCGACCGGATTCCCTACCTGCGCCTCCTGGTGGGCGACGTGGACGGCGACGGCCGGGACGAGGTGGTGGCGCCCGTGGAGGCCCCCTGGCAGCCGGACCAGGGTCAGCTCCCCCTGACGGCACGCCGCTACCCCTACCGCATCCTGGAGTTCGAGGGCGGCGGCTTTCACTGGCGAAGCCCCCGGCCGGCCGACCGTCTCCCCCTCCTGGTGCGGCCCGACCCGGTCCTGACCCCTCCCCTCCGTCCCGCCCTCCTTTCCTCTGAGGAGGACATGGCCCTGGGGTTCCACCTGCCCGCCGACCCCTTCCGCCAAGCGGCCCTCCTCTCCGATCCCGGCCGACTCCCCCTCGCCCTCTTCGCGGAAACCGTGTCCGCCCTCGCGACGGACCCGCCGGCCGGTGAAGGCCTCGCCCCGCCCGCGGTTGGGCTGGAGCCGTGGCGCGCCACCGCGGCCCGAGCGGCGGGACCCGCGGCGGGCCTCGCCGCCTGGGAGGCGGCCGCGGCCGACCTGGACGGGGATGGCCGCGCGGACAGCATGGTGAACATACCTGACGGCGGCGCCCTCGTCTGGGATACGGGCCGCGGCATCCCCTCCTGGTGGGCGCCCGACATGAGCTTCCGCTTCGAGGATTACGGCCGGCTGGGCGGTGCCCCTCCCGCCATCATCGCCTCCGCCAAGGGTAGATGGGGCCCTGACCCCAGGCGCTACGTGGCCGCCTTCCGGGCGGCCGCCTCCGGGAGCCCGGGAGCCACGACCCCCTCTCGCCCCGATGGCGCACCGGCACGCGCCGACAAGGGTGTCCTCCTGGCCCGCCAGTGGAAGCTCTTCGTGCCCGGCCTGCTCTTCCCGCGGCTCCTGGACGTGGACGGTGACGGCAAGAGAGAACTGGTGGCCACCGCCTACGGGCGACACCGGGTAGTGATCCTGGCCCGTCATGGCTGGCCTGTCACCTCCCTCGCCTGGCTGTTGGTCGCCATACACCTGACCGCCGCCCTCCCCCGCCGCTGGACCAGGTTCCTGGCCGTGGGGTTGATGGCCGCGACGGCCGGCCTCGCCCCGCGCTGGTCGTCACCCGGCCTCTCCCTGCCCGGCGGCTCACCCGCCGCCTGGCGCCTGCAGGCCGCCTCCCCCGCCGGCGACCGCGGCCTCCTGGAGAGGGCCGCGGCCGCCACCGGGCGCGCCGGACCCTACCAGTACCAGGCCCAGGTCATCACCTACGTCCGGGGAGGCCGCAACCAGATAGACCTGGCCGGTGGGGTGGACGGACGGCGGGCCAGGGTCCAGGCCGGCTTCCTCGGAACGGGGTACGGTCTGTACCAGGAAGGGAACACCGTCAACCTCCACGACGGCCGCCGCTGGCACCGGAGCACCGTGCCGGGGGCGGCGCCGCCGCCTCTCGACCGCTCCCTGGCCATCCTCGCGGCGCTGGCCACCGACGTCCGTCTCCTGCCGGACACGGAGATCATCGTCCGCACTCCCTGCCGCGTGCTGGTGGCCTCCGTCCCGGCCGGATCCCTGGCCTCCCTGCCCGGCGGCGGGCCGGTGGCCGCCTCCGCCGCCGAGGCCCTAGCCGCCGGCCGCTACACCCTGGTCGCCTGGGTGGGCGCCTCGGACGGCCTGATTCGCCAGCTCCAGCTCCTGGCGGCGGCGCCGCTCCGCGACGGCGGCGCGGTCTACCAAAAGTTCCTCCTCACCTTCACCGGCTTCGGCGACCAGGTGAGGGTGGCGCGCCCGCGCGACCTCCCCACCGTGGACACGCGCTGAGAGACGGCTGATCCCGGCGTCCGGCCACCCGACACCGCCGAGTCAGGGCCGCCCCTTTCGGCTAGAATGTTGGCAAGCGAGGTGGGGCCGGTGCTGGAAACCGCCTTCCTGCATGTGCAGCAGCCTCTGCCCGCCGACTACCAGGGCCTGACCGACGAGGAGATCCACGCGCGGACCCGGGCGGCCAGGGAGCGTCTCGGCCGGAGCACCGTCATCCTCGGCCACCACTACCAGCGGGACGAGGTCATCCGCTTCGCCGACCAGCGCGGGGATTCCCTCAGGCTGGCCCGCTGGGCCGCCCAGCAGCGGGAGGCCTGCTACATCGTCTTCTGCGGCGTTCACTTCATGGCCGAAACGGCCGACATCCTCACGGCGCCCGACCAGGCCGTGATCCTGCCCGACCTGGGCGCCGGGTGCTCCATGGCCGACATGGCGCCGGTGGAAGAGGTGGAGGAGGCATGGCACTCCCTGGCGGCGTCCCTGGGCGAGGCCCCCCTCGCCGTGACCTACATCAACTCCTCCGCGGCCGTGAAGGCCTTCGTCGGCGAGAGGGACGGGGCCGTCTGCACCTCCTCCAACGCCCGCTCCGTGCTGCGGTGGGCCCTGGCGCGGGCCCGCACCGTCCTCTTCCTGCCCGACGAGCACCTGGGGCGCAACACCGCCGCGCAGTTGGGCCTGGGCTTCGAGGAGTTGGCCGTTTGGGACCGCGAGGCGGCGGCCCTCCTGCCCGACCCGCATCACCGCGGGCCCCTCGATCCGGCGGCCGTTCGCCTGGTCCTGTGGAACGGCTATTGCAGCGTCCACCAGCGGTTCCGACCAGAACAGGTGGAGGAACTGCGCCGGCTATATCCAGGTATTCGGGTGGTGGTACACCCCGAGTGCCGCTACGAGGTGGTGCGCCTGGCCGACGCCGTGGGCTCCACCGAGAACATCATCAGGACGGTGGCGGAGAGCCCGCGGGGCTCTCGCTGGGCCGTGGGCACCGAGATCAACCTGGTCAATCGCCTGGCCCAGGAGCATCCCGACAAGCTCATCGTCACCCTGGACAACATCGTCTGCCCCTGCGCCACCATGTTCCGCATCAGCCCTCAGCACCTCCTCTGGTGCCTGGAGTCCTTGGCGCGGGGCGAGGTCGTCAATCGCATCCGCGTCCCCGAGGAGACGGCCGCCCCGGCGCGGCGGGCTCTGGAAAGGATGCTGGCCATCACCTGAGATGACGACCGAGCGCGCCCCGGCGGAAGTCCACCGTTGCCACGTCCTGGTCCTGGGCACCGGCATCGCCGGCCTCTACACCGCTCTCAGGGCCGCGCCGCTGGGCGGCGTCGTCCTGCTGACCAAGAAGAGGCTGGCCGACTCCGCCACCGAGTTCGCCCAGGGAGGCATCGCCGCCGCCCTGGCGCCGGGCGACTCGCCCCTCCTGCACATGGAGGACACGCTGCGGGCCGGCGACGGCCTCTGCGAACCCGAGGCGGTGCGCATCCTGACGGAGGAGGGGCCGGCCTGCGTCCGGGAACTGGCCGCCCTCGGCATCGGCTTCGACATGGTGGGGGAGGACTTCGAGCTGACCCGCGAGGGCGCCCACAGCACCCGCCGCATCGTCCACGCCCGCGGGGACGCCACCGGCGACGAGATCCGCCAGGGTCTGGAGCGCCACGTGCGGGCGGACACCCGGGTCACCATCGCGGAGAATCAGTTCGCCGTCACCCTCCTCGTCCATGAGGGCCGCTGCTGCGGGGCCCTGGCCCTCGGCGAGGATGGTCGCCTCCGCGCCTTCCTCGCCCGGGCGGTGGTGCTGGCCACCGGCGGGGCCGGCCAACTGTACCGTCACAGCACCAATCCCGACGTGGCCACCGGCGACGGGATGGCTCTGGCCCTCCGGGCCGGAGCCACCCTCGTGGACATGGAGTTCATCCAATTCCACCCAACCGCCCTGTACGTCCCCAACCCTCCCCCCGGTCTCAGGCGACCGCGGGCCCGCCCCCTCATCTCCGAGGCCGTGCGGGGGGAGGGCGCCAAGCTCCTCAACGTCCGGGGGCGGCGGTTCATGCCCGCCTACCACCCCCTGGCCGAGCTGGCTCCCCGGGACGTGGTGGCCCGCGCCATCGCCAGCGAGATGGAGAAGACGGCCTCCGCCTACGTGCTCCTCGACGCCACCGCCATGGGGGAGAGGTTCCGCGAGCGCTTCCCCACCATCCACGCCAACTGCTTGCGCCACGGGATCGACCCGGTCCGCCAGCCCATACCGGTGGCCCCCGCGGCTCACTACATAATGGGGGGCGTGGGGACGGATCTCTGGGGGAGGACCGACGTCAAGGGGCTCTACGCCTGCGGCGAGGTGGCCTGCACCGGCGTCCACGGCGCCAATCGCCTGGCCTCCAACTCTCTTCTGGAGGGCGTCGTCTTCGGCCGCCGCATAGCCCGGGTCCTGGCGGACGAGCTGCCGGCCCTCCCTCCGCCCCCGCCGTCGGCAGCCGCCGCGGCCGAGCTGCCGGCCCTGGGGACCGGCGTCGACATCCCGGCCGCGTGGCGGTCCCTGCAGCTCACCATGTGGCAGCGGGTGGGAGTCCACCGGGAGAAACGGGGTCTTGAGAGCGCCCTCGCCTTCCTGGGCGAGCTGGCCGGGGACCTGACAGGCCACGGCCCTCCCGGTGACCCCGGCAGGAGAACGGAGCGCCGTCTCCTGGAGCTTTTCAACCTCAACACCCTGGCCATCCTGGTGACCAGGGCCGCCCTGGCCCGCGAGGAGAGCCGGGGCGC
Organism: uncultured Eubacteriales bacterium; assembly: GCA_964467515.1. GTDB lineage: Bacteria > Bacillota > Sulfobacillia > DYIH01 > JBBIPI01 > CAYXQP01. Next base: position 24,429 of record CAYXQP010000010.1, read on the forward strand.
CCACCACCGGCTCGACTTCCCCGCCCGCGACGATGCGCGCTGGCGCCGTCACATCCTCTTCCGGGGGGAGACCATGGCCCTTTCGCCCTTCATCGCCGAGAGGCCGGCGCCCAGGAGCGAGGGGGACGCTCCGCCGACCACGGGACAGCCCGCCGCCCGCGAACCGGACGCCGGGAGAGGGGCCGCGTCCCGGTGACGCCGCCCCCCTTCTCCCTCTGGACGTGGCTCTTGGGAAACGCCTTCGTCTTCGGCCTGGCGGCGGCCGCCTACGCCACCGGCATCAAGATCGCCCGCCTCCGCCGCGTGACCCATTGGACACCGGGGCCCCGCCGTCCCATCCCCCCCCAGCTCCAGACCCACATGGCCTGGGGATTCCTCACGGGTCTCTTCACCCTCCTGGTCACCCTCAACGCCTTCAGCCTCGGGGTCGGCGGTCCCGCCTCGGTGGCCTTCCTGGCCGGAGTGGCCCTCTCCGTCCTGACCGGCGCGGCCCGGACCTTTCTCGGTGGCAGCGGCACCATGCACCTGGTGGTGACGGCCTCCTCCGGGGCGGCCCTGGCCGTGGCGCTGGTAGCCTTCATCCTGCAGGCCGTAGCCTCCCTGCCCCTGCCTTCCCCCTGAGGCCGACCGTCGGAGCCCCGGGAAACCCCGTCACGGCCGGCCGCCGGCCCCGCTCCCGGAGCCGCCGCCTATCACGATCCACCTCATGGTGCAACCGGCTGCTGAATTATAAAATTTCTTTGGAAAAGGGGTTGACTGTAACTGCCAAGCTTGGTACAGTCCCCTTGGTATTGTCGAACTTTGTCGAAGGGGGGGTTGCAGGTGAAGTCGACGGGCATCGTGAGGAGGGTCGACGAGCTGGGCCGCGTGGTGATCCCCATCGAGCTCAGGCGCACCATGGGGATCGGGGAGAAGGACGCCCTCGAGATCTACGTGGACGGGGAGAACATCATCCTCAAGAAGTACGAACCGGCCTGCATATTCTGCGGCGAAGCCACCAACGTCGAGACCTTCCAGAACAAGCGCATCTGCCGCAATTGCATAGGCGAGCTGGCCGCCAAAGTGAGCTGACCCAGCGGCCGCGCCGGGGTCAGGGGCCGGTCGGGTCCGAGGGATCCGACCGGCCCCTCTCCCTTGGACCCACCACCACCACGCACTCGCCCCGCACCGCCGCCGAGGCGAGCCGGGCCCGCACCTCCGCCAGGCTGCCCCGCACCACCTCCTCGTGCGCCTTGGTCAGCTCCCGCGCCACGGCCACCCGGCGGTCGGGACCGACCAGGGTCTCCAGCTCGCCAAGGGTCGCGGCGACCCGGCGAGGAGACTCGTAGAAGGCCGCGGTCATGTCTCCCGCCGCCAGCATCCCCAACAGCCGGCGCCGACCCGCGCCACGCCGGGGCAAGAAGCCGAGGAAGGCGAAGGGAACGGGCGGAAGCCCGGACAGGATCAGGGCCGGGAGAAAGGCCACGGGCCCCGGCAGCACCGTGACGGGCAAGCCCTGTTCCAGGCAGGCCCGCACCAGCGGGAAGCCAGGATCGGCGATGAGGGGCGAGCCGGCGTCCGAGACCAGGGCCACCGTGCGTCCCTCTCGGAGCCACCCCAGGACGGCGGGGACCCGTGCCCGCTCGTTGTGCTCATGGAAGCTCACCAGGCTCGCCCTGATCCCGTACCGATCCAGGAGCTTGCGGGTCTGGCGCGTGTCCTCGGCCAGCACCACGTCCGCCTCCCGCAGGGCATCCAGGACGCGCAGGGTCACATCCCCCAGGTTTCCCACGGGGGTGGCGCAAATCAGGAGGGTGCCCTCAGGAATGGCCCTGGCCGGCCGCGGCGCATCCCTGGCAGGCAACGGCCTCGCTCCCCGTATCCCGGCAACGGGCACCCTCGGCCTCGAAGCGCAGGCAGCACATCAGCCGACCGCAGAGACCGGAGATCTTGCCGGGGTTGAGGGACAGGTTCTGCTCCTTGGCCATCTTGATGGAGACCGGTTTGAAGTCGCGCAGGAAGGTGGCGCAGCAGAGGGGCCGCCCGCACGGGCCCAGCCCGCCCAGCATCCTCGCCTCGTCGCGCACGCCCACCTGCCGCAGGTCGACCCGTGCCTTGAGGGAACCGGCCAGGTTGCGCACCAGCTCGCGGAAATCCACCCGACCCTCGGCGGTGAAGTAGACGGTGATCCGCCTGCCATCCAGGGAGGCCCTGGCCGCCACGGGCCGCAGGGGAACGCCCAGTCGTTCCGCCTCTCGGCGGCAGGCCCGGAGCGCCTCCGCTCCCCTTTCCTCCAGGCGGCGGGCCGACTCCAGATCCTCCGCCGTGGCCCGGCGGACCACCCGTCGCGGCTGGTCGGCAGCCATGGTCCCTCCCTCGCCGGGAGGCCTGCCGTGCGTGTCCACGGCCGTCACCGTGGCCAGCTCGAGACCGCGCCCGGTCTCCACCACCACGGTGTCCCCGCGCCCGAATCCCCCTTCGGCCGGACAGGCCAGGGGCCAGCGGCGCTCCCCCGCCCGCAGGCGAACCCACAGCACCCCGCCGTTCTGTTTGTTGTTCCTGCCCAAAGCGGCTCATCTCCCATCAACATGTGTCTCCCCTGCAAGGATAACCGCCCCGACGACTTCCACAAGGGCCGTCGCCTGTCTGCGTCACCGGACGCCTAACCGAGGGAGCAGCCGACCCGCCGTCGAAAGAGCTTCTGTCAGGCGCCAGGCCAGCACATCGGCGACGAGCCGCCTGTTGGCGCGCGCCTCGAGGGCGGAGCGGGCCTCCAGAACGGCCGCCAAGGCGCCCACCAACGCGTCCAAGGCGACCCCGCCACCGGCGGCGGAGGCGTCCCGGGATGCCTCCGACCCGGCCAAGGGCGCGGGCGCGCCGGTTCCCAGCCGCTCCCGCACACAAACGGCCAGCACATCGAGGGGTGACCATGGTTCCTGCGCACCCTTGCCCAGAAAACGCCCCAGGTCCTCACCCAGGGCCGGGACGGCGGCGGGTCCCTCCCGGGCCGTTTCCTCGGCCTTGGCCAGTATCCGCTCCGCATCGCCCCACAACTGCCGCCAGGTCGGCTCCACCGCCAGGCGAAGAGCTACCCCCGGTCGGCCGCGGGCCAGGAGGGACAACCGCACTGCCTCCCGCTGCCCGATTCCCGTCCGCGCCGCCACCAGGTGGGCGATGGCCTCGGGTTGCACCGGTCTGAAGGCCACCGCCTGGCAGCGAGAGCGGAGGGTTGCCGGCACGGAGGAGGCCGACGCCGCCACCAGCACCACCAGCGAGTGGACGGGGGGCTCCTCCAGGACCTTGAGGAGGGCGGCCGCGGCCTCGGGAGTGAGGAGGTCGGCGTCCGCCATGACGGCCACCCGCCTGGGACCCGCCACCGGACGCAGCCAGAGGAACCGCACCGCCTCCTCCACCTGTTCCCGCCGCACGGCACCCCCCGTCCCCCCGGTTTCCCAGAAATCCGGATGGGTCCCGCCCTCCATCTGGACGCAAGGGCGGCAGCGCCCGCAGCCACCGAAGCCGGGCGCCCCGCCACCCTCCCCCCCGGCCGCCGCCGACCCGTCGCCGCGGCGGGCGCAGTGGACGGTGCCGGCTAGACGACGCGCGAAGGCCCTTTTGCCAAGCCCCTCCTCGCCGTGGAAGAGGTAGGCGTGGGCCAGCCGTCCGGCCGCCAGGCACCGCCCGAAGAAGGCTTCGTGCCACTCGTGTCCCACCCAACTGCCGCTCAGGCCGTCGTCACCCCCGACCGCTCCAAGAGGCTCAGCGCCGCCGCCCGCACCTGGCGGCTCACCTCTTCCAGGGGGCGCCCGGCGTCCACCACGCGAAACCTCGCCTCCCCCCGGGCGAGGGCCAGGTACCCTTCCCGCACGCGCCGGTGAAAGTCCAGCCCGCGCCGGGCGATGACATCCCGGCCGTCCGCCGTACGCGCCAGGCCTTCCTCGGGAACCACGTCCAGGAGGAAGGTGAGATGGGGCCAGTTGCCGCGGACGGCGCGCGCGTTCAACTGCCGGAGGAGATCCAGGTCCACGCCCAGCCCGTAGCCCTGATACGCCAGGGTGGAGTCCACGTAGCGGTCACAGAGGACCCACGTCCCCGCGGCTAGGGCCGGACCGATGACGGATACCGCCAGCTCCGCCCGGGCCGCCAGGAAGACCAGGGCCTCGGCCAGGGGATCCATCCCCTCGCTCTCGAGGAGAACCCTGCGGAGACCCTCCCCCAGGTCCGTCCCACCGGGCTCCCGCACGAGAAGGGTGGGCACGCCCAGCCCCTGGAGATGCTGGGCCAGGAGCCTGGCCTGGGTGCTCTTGCCCGCTCCCTCCCCCCCTTCGAAGGTGATGAGGGCACCCCGTCCCCTCGGTTTCCTCACAGGATCCTCCTCCCCAGGGCCGAGGCCGCCAGGCCCACGGCCAGGAGAGCCGTCCTGTTGCCTTCGTCCAGGATCGGGTTCACCTCCGTCACCTCGAGGGAACCCATGACCTGGGCCTCCGCCACGATCTCCATGGCCAGATGGGCCTCCCGGTAGGTGAGACCGCCTATCTCCGGCGTGCCCACACCCGGGGCGTGGGCCGGGTCCACCACGTCCATGTCCACTGTCACATGCACGGGCAGCCGCCCGCCGTCGCTGGCCACCCGCACAGCTTCCCGCATCACCGGCGCGATGCCCCTCTCGTCCACTTCCTTCATGGTGAAGACCGTCACCCGCGACCCGCGCAGGGCCTCGCGCTCCAAGGGATCCAGCTCCCGCACCCCTACCAGGACGGCCCTCTCCTCGGCGATCTTCGGGTTCCTGCCGCAGCACTCCACCAGCGCCGGGTGGCCGCGGCCCACCAGGGCGGCCAGGGGCATCCCGTGGACGCTGCCGCTGGGTGTCGTCTCGGGGGTGTTGAAGTCCCCGTGGGCGTCCAGCCAGATGACCCCCATCTCAGGCCGCACTCGCACCAGCCCTCCGACGGTTCCGATGGCGATGCTGTGGTCCCCGCCCAGAATCAGCGGCAGCCACCCGTCCCTCGCCACCGCCTCAACGCGGTCGGCCAGTTCCTCGCACACCTTGACGATCTCGGGCAGAAACTTGACCGTGGGCTCACCGGCAGCCCTCGTATCGCGGATGGCCACCGTCACGTTGCCCAGGTCCGCCACCTCGTGGCCCAACTCCGCCAGGACCTCGTGGAGGCCGGCGTACCTGATGGCGCTGGGGCCCATGTCGGTGCCGCGCCTGCGCCCTCCCAGGTCCATGGGAACCCCTATTACGGCGATGCGCGCCACGCCATCCCTCCCGAGGGGACGGGACCGGCGAGGTCCAGGGCAACCACCGGCCGGCTCCGCCCCCAGCCCGCCATCCCCCCGCCGCAGCCGGCGGCCAGTCTACCCTTCGCCGCGGGGGCCGCCTTTCCCTGCGGGCGCAGCGGCGGGCGCAGCACCC
>CAYXQP010000011.1:0-2464 GCA_964467515.1 uncultured Eubacteriales bacterium
CGGGCGCCGGGGTAGCCGGTGCGGGTGTTGCTGGACCGGCGGCCGGCGCCGGGGCGGCTCCCGCGGCGCCCACCCCCTGCGACCCAAATCATCCCGCAAGGTGGATGTGCCAGGAGCTGACGGTGCAGCGGTACGGGCAGGGCTGGCTCGAAGACAACCCGGCGACACAAGGGGACGAGTCTTCTGTGCGCGCCCTCTTCTCGCGGAATGCGGGCGGCGCCTCTCTCCTCGGCGGTCCCACCGGCTACGCGGTGCCCCTCACCTTCCCCGCCTATGACCCCAAGGAGGCCTGCGACAGCGTGGGCAGCGGCGACTGGGGCGAGGAGGCCACGGGTCTTCTCGAGAAACTACAGGAGGTAGCCGGCGCCCTCCTCGACGTGGGGTGGGACCCGCTCACCATCCCCTGGAGCGATGTGTGCAACATGGCCCTCACCTTCAACAAGCTCTGGGGTTACCGGGTGTACGTGCTCAGGGAGGCCGATTATAAAACCTACGTGGAAGGCCAGTTCACCGACTTTGCCAGCTGGCGCGCGAGGTGGAGGGCGGCGGCCGAGGCGCTGATGAAGGCGGGCCGGCCGGTGATCTTCGACTTCCCCGCCCGCTACGGCGACACGCAGAACCCCGGCCGCCCCTTCCAGGCCATCACCCGCGGGGTGGCGGCCCTGCCCGTGGACCCGGCCGACGCCGCCCGCACCACCGATAAGGACGCGCATGGCCAGACTCTGTGGAAAGCTGGCTACCGCTTCCTCGTCCATCCCCTCTTCGCCAGCCGGGAAAGCGGCGATGTCGCCAGTTGGGTTCCTTTCTCCCTCACCGTCGGCACCTACGGGGGCGACTACCGGGTCGGCTACGTCGCCGACTGGCGGCGGGAGCAGTTCAGCCCGGAGCTTTCCTGGAGGGCGGAGCAGGCGGCGCGGGAGGCCGGGGGGGACGGTCTGTACCAAAGCGCCCGGGATGCTTGCGAGAGTGGCTCCTCCCTGGTGGGCTGCAACTGGTACGTGAGCCACGGCCCCCAGGGGCCGGGGACGGACGGCCACGGCGAATACTACCCGCCGGCCCCGGACGAGCGGCTGGAGGTGGCCGGGGCAGCCCTTGAGGGGACCATCGAGATCAGCTGGCGGGAGGAGGATATACCCTCCTGCCAGCGCCAGGGGGGCTGCGTGACGGTCAAGGCCACCGTCCCGGCGACGGTGGAACGTCTGCAGCCAGGATACGTGTGCGGTACGGACGAGTGGTGCGGCAAGGCCGGCGAGCCGGCGAGCGTGCTCGGCCCGGTGAGCATCGTCTTCACCGAGCCGGTGGAGGTGAACCCGAACGCGCCCTCTTATGGCGTTCCTCCCCTGCCGGCCCGGGTCATCCTCAATCGTCTCTCTGACTCGGCGACAGGCGACCCCGGAGAGAATAACATCCCGGTGGACGTCTGGGTCCACGGGGACACCCTCACCGTGACCCCGCGGAGCCCCCTCCGCCCGGGCAAGAAACACTGGTTGGTGGTGCAACCGAGCTACCTCCGCAGCCAGGCCCCGCACTCCGGCAGTTACTGGCCCAACCAACCCTTGGTCTTCGAATTCTCCACCCGCCCGAACCTGGAGGTGGAGGTGGCCGGGGCGGGGCTGGTCGAAAGCCTGACGGCCGGACAACCCGACGGGAGGATCCGGTGCGGGTGGGACAAGTTTCGCCAGCGGCAGGAAGACTGCGCGGCGGTTTACGAGCCGGAGGGCGGCCAGCCTCCCCAGGTCACCCTCCGGGCGGAGCCGCGCCACGGCTTCACCTTCGGCTGGTGGGAGGACTGCGGTCCCGCCGCGGGTGGCGGTGGCGGAGGCGGAGGCGGTCCGCGGATCCAGGGAGCGGCGGGGTCGGCTCAGGGAGCGGCGTCGGTGCTGGGCACGGGTCAAACGGGCACCCTCACCCTGACCATCACGGGTTACGCCTGCCGGCGGGCGGTTTTCACCGCCATGCCCACCCTCACCGTGGCCCTGCCCAACCCGCGGGGCGGGCTGGTGGAGAGCGTGGAGATCCGGGGGCCGGACGGGAGGCCCGAGACGCGGCCCGCCGGGGAGAAGATCCGGTGCGGCTTCCTCGGCAGCTCGGCGCTCCCGGGCGGGGGACAGGCCGTGAGCTACGCGGGGCAGTGCCGGGAGTACTTCCTGCGGGGCAGCCGGGTGCGGCTCCGGGTCACGGCCGCGCCGGGATTCGCCTTTGCCGGCTGGGCGGGCGAGGCGACCGGAGCCCAGACCGAGGTCTGGGTGACGGTGGACGGGGACCGGGCGGTGGAGGCCCGCTTCCGCATCTACCGGCCGTGCCCGGCGGGGAGCCGGTGATGGAGCCGCCGGTCCGGAGGACCACCTTCACCAACATCCCGCTGGAGGGCGCGCCCTGCGCTCGCCAGCCGGAAGGGGGCTTCAGGTGCTATGCTGACGGCCGGCTCATGGCCGTGGCGCGCTGAGGGTGTGAGGCCGGTTTC
>CAYXQP010000011.1:2564-28091 GCA_964467515.1 uncultured Eubacteriales bacterium
CTATGCTGACGGCCGGCTCATGGCCGTGGCGCGCTGAGGGTGTGAGGCCGGTTTCGTGGGCTCGGGGATCCCCCCGATGGGCGGGGGACCGCGCCGGTCGCGCCCCCGGTTCCGGTCCGGCCCGCGGTGTCGGCCCGGCGCGTGGTCCGGCGCGCGGTCTCGGCCCCTTCCTCGTTTTCGTGCTGGCGCTGGCCCTTCTGGCGGGCTGCGCCGGGAAGCCGTCCGGCCGGGTCGCGCAACCGTCCGGCGAGGCCGGGAAGCCGTCCGGCCAGGTCGCGAAGCCGGGCGCGCCGGGGGTTCCGCCGGGCGGCGCGCGGGAGGCCGCTGAAGGCGGCCGTGCGGCTTCCCCGCCGGCTGCGGGCGGCGCCGCGACGGTCCGCTCCTATCTCGAGGCGGTGGCCGCCCTCTCCGACCTCCTGGCCCGGGGCGAGGAGAAGCCGGAGGAGCGGGGCCGCCTGGAAGGGGAGATGCGCCGCCTCTCCGAGCGCATGGCCGCCCTGGCGGAGGATCCGCGGGCTGCGATCTGGCCCCACTACGGGCGGCCGAGGCTGCCCGCGGGGCTGCGCTTCCGCGTGGCCGAGGTGGCAGGCCCCTTCTACCGGACTCCGGAGGGGGACATGGAGGGCTACCTGGCGCTCCTAGGGCTGGATATACGCGGCGAGGCGCTGCAGTGGGCCCAGGAGGAGATGGAGGAGGAGGTGGTGCCCCCGCAAATGCTCACCCCCTCCGCTCCCCCGGGGAAGGTCGGCGGCCCCGGCACCCCGGAGACGCCGTCCTCCCTCTGGCTTGCCTTCTACCTGGTGAAGCGGGACGGTGCCTGGCGGATCTCCTTCGCCCATCCCACCGGTGGGGCGGCGGCCCGCTACGCCCGGGGCGGCAACATCCTGGAGGGGGTTTCCCTCTTCACCCGCCCGCCCCTCTTGCCGTCGCCGCCCGGCGCAAGCGGGGGGAGCAGCGCGCGAGAGAATTGGGAGCCGGTGGCCCGGGGAGGCAGGCTGAAGGGTCCTTTCAAGCTGGAGATCGAGGGCCTGCGCCTGCCGGCGGAGGGGTTGGTGGAGCTGGGCCCCACCCTCTATCCCGAGCCGGGGACGGAGGGCTATCCCGACGAGGCCGGCGTCAACATGCCGTTTGAGAACCGGGAGGGGCCAGAGGGGCCGGGATCGGGCGTGACGGTGGAGCGGAAGGGGCCGCCGCCGGGGGGTCCGCCCGGCACTGCCTGGGCGCGGGTCACGCTGGCGGGCAACTTCGGCGATGTGCCGCCGGGCCGCTACCGGACCTATCTCGGTCTCAGCCTGGGCGACGAGGGCGGTGTCCTCCACCTGCCCCTCGCTCCCTATCTGGTGGAGGTGGCCGCCGGCGGGCCGTGAGGAGACCACGACCCCTCCGGGCACCCGGCCGAACGGCGGCCGGGATGGAAATGGCCACCGTGGCCAGTGGGGTGTAACCCCGGTGTGCCTCCCTTCGTTTCATAGGTGGAAGCGCCAAGGCGTGAGGGGGTGGGGAGGGTCAAGAAGGTGCTGGTTCTCCTGGCCACGGTGGCCCTGCTGGCTCTCCTGGCGGGCACGGCTCTGGCCAGCAACATGGGATTCAAGCTCAACTAGTAGACAGGGCATCGTGGTTCGGCAGCGGCTCTCAGCGCTGGTCCAGCCGCACCCGCAGGGTGCCTGAGGCGCCGGCGTAGGCGGGGCCGGCGGTGGCCGGCAGGTGCACCCGGATCAGGAGGCGCTCCTCGGCTCCGGCCGGCAGGTTGAGCCAGCCGGTGGCTGCCTCCTCGCCGCCGTCGGGTCGCAGCCGCACCAGGCTGAGCGCGGCCGGGCCGCCGTCGCAATGGGGAGCGGGGCCGGGCCGGCAGGCGAAGAGGTCGCCCGTTCCCTCCACCGTGAGGCGGTAGGAGACGGCGCGCCCGTTCGGGTTGCGGAGGTTCAGCTCGCGGGTGAGGGTTTGACCTGGCTCGAGGCCGGCCACGACGCCGCTCCCGCCGCCCAGGGATGCCACCAGAGGCTCCGCCTGCTGCCGGCCCGGTGAACCGGCTATGGTGGCTAGGCCGCGGGCCAGGTCGCCCGCCGCCCGCCGCCAGTCGGCCAGGGCCTGGTGGCCGGCCTGGGTGCCGAAGAGGTAGCCGCCGCCTGCCAGGGCTCCCAGGAGCCCCACCACGGTGGCCAGGTTGGCGAGGCTGAACCCGGATGTCGCCGCACCCGCCCCCGCCGCTCCCGTCGTCGCCATGCTCCCCGCTCCGGAGGTGCCGGTCGAACCACCGGAGGCGGTGGCGGTTCCCGTATGGGCGGCTTCGCCCTGCGCCGCCGCGGCTTCCCCGGCCGGCGAGACGGGCGGCGGGGCACCGGCCGGGGCGGCCCACGGTGCCCAGCGCCCCGCCTCCAGGAGGGATGCCGGCAGCAACGGCACGGGCAGGAAGGAGAAGAGCTCCCCCACGCGGCGGAGGCGGGCGATCTCCTCCCGGCAGAGGGGGCAGTCGGCCACGTGGCGCTCGACGCGGCGCGCGGCGCCTTGGTCCAAGGCCCCGTCCAGGTGGGCCGACACGAGTTCGGCCAGGTCGCGACAGCCGCGCCGGGATCGGGCGAGGACGCTGCTCTCGTACTTGCGGGCGAACTGGAGCCTGGCCCGGTGGAGGAGGACCTTGACGCTGGCCAGGGTGCACCCCATGACCTCGGCCAGGTCCTCGTAACCGAGGCCCATGAGCTCGCGGAGCACCAGGGCCTCGCGGTAGCGGGGGGGTAGGGAGCGCAGCACTTGGTGGACGCGCCTGGCCAGGGCGCGCCGCTCGGCTTCCTCGTGTTGGTGGACGGGGCCGAGGCGTGGCCCCTCCTCGGGCAACTCCTCGGGCGGGAGGAGGATCACGCGCCGCCGCCGCAGCTCGTCCCAACAGATGTTGCGGGTGATGCGGAGCAGCCAGGGCCGGAAGGCGATGTCCCTGTCCGTCTCGCCCATGGCCCGGAAGGCGCGCAGGAAGGCCGTCTGCACCGCGTCCTCGGCCAGGGCGGCGTCCCCCACCAGGGCGAGGGCGTAGCGGTAGGCGGCGTCGCGGTAACGTTCGTAGAGGAGGGCGAAGGCCTCGTTCTCCCCGGTGCGGAAGCGTGCCACCAGGCTGGCATCCTCCATGGGCTTCCCTCCCCCGCAGTCCGCGGCCGGCCTTGTCCTGCCGCCGCCAGCCAGATGATACCGTTCCGCCGGTGCCCGGTCATGGGGAGGCCACCGTCGGTCCGCCATCAGCGGGAGGCCCGTCGGTGCGCGGTCGGCGGGAAGCCCCCGCGCCGGTGGCCGTCACGAAAGGCGGGAGGCCGGCGGACGCGGCTGGCCTCCCGCAGGGGGGGTCCGGCTTCCCTGCCGTCCCTTTGGGGAAACGCGCGAGGCCCGCCGCCGGTTACGCGCCTTGGGCGGCGAAGCAGCCGGGGGACGAGGGGGGCCGGGGTCAGACCCGCTTGCGGGCCACGGCCAGGCGGGCGGCGGCGGCGATGAAGGGCGCCGTCAGCTCGTACTCCTGGAGGAGCTGGCCGGCCGTGCCGGACTGGCCGAACCGGTCGCGGACGCCCACCCGCTGCAGGGGGGCGGGGTGATGCTCCGCCAGGAGCTCCGCCACGGCGCTGCCGAGACCGCCGTAAATGCTGTGTTCCTCGGCCGTGACGACGGCGCCCGTGCGCGCCACGCTGGCCAGGATGGTGTCGCCGTCCAGGGGCTTGATGGTGGAGCAGTTGACCACCTCGGCCTCGATCCCCTCGCCGGCCAGTTCGTCGGCCGCCTTGAGGGCCTCGGCCACCAGGACGCCGCAGGCCACCAGGGTCACGTCCCCCCCCGACCGCAGCACGTGGGCCCGGCCGATCTGTACCCGGTGGTCCTCGCCGTAGAGGACGGGCACCTTGGCGCGCCCGAACCGCAGGTACACCGGCCCCTGGTGCTCGACGGCCGCCAGGGTAAGGAGGATGGCCTCGGTGTAGTCGGCGGGCACCAGCACCGTCATGTTGGGCAGCCCGCGCATGAGGGAGATGTCGTCTATGGCCTGGTGGGTGGCGCCGTCCTCGCCCACCGTCACGCCGGCGTGGGTGGCCCCGATCTTGACGTTCAGGGCCGGGTAGCAGATGGACTGAAAGATCTGGTTGTGGGCCCGCTGGGTGGCGAAGATGGCGAAGCTGGAGGCGAAGGCGATCTTGCCGCAGGTGGCTAGGCCCGCCGCCACGCCCATCATGTTGGCCTCGGCGATGCCCATGTTGAAGAAGCGTTCCCGGGCCCCCGCCTTGGCGAAGGAGTAGGACTGGGTGGACTTGGAGAGATCGGCGTCCAGCACGACCACGCGCGGGTCGCCGGCCAGGTGGGCGAGGGCCTTGCCGTAGCCCTCCCGCGTGGCGGCTTCCTTTGGCAGGGAGGCGAGGGTGGCCGGCAGCGCCATGGCCGTCACCATGACGGCTCACCGCCCAGCTCCCGCAGGGCCACCACGCCCTCGTCCAGGGAGCAGGCCTTGCCGTGCCAGTCCACGATGCCCTCCATGAAGGAAACACCCTTTCCTTTCACCGTCTCCGCCACGATGGCCGTCGGGCGCCCCTCGGTGGCCGCGGCCTCGGACAGGGCCCCCATGATCTCGGGGAAGGAATGGCCGTCGATGACCAGGGTGTGCCAGCCGAAGGCGCGCCACTTGTCGGCCAGGGGCTCGACGGCCATGACCTCCTCCGTGGGCCCGTCTATCTGGAGGCCGTTGCGATCCACGATGGCCACCAGGTTGTCGAGGCCGTAGTGGGCGGCGCTCATGGCGGCCTCCCAGATCTGGCCCTCCTGGCACTCGCCGTCGCCCAGGAGGGCATAGACGCGGTAGCGGCGCCCGTCCACCTTGCCGGCCAGGGCCATGCCCACGGCCATGGAGAAGCCCTGGCCGAGGCTGCCGGCGCTGGCCTCGACCCCGGGAACCTTGTGGAGATCGGGGTGGCCCTGCAGGGGCGAGTGGAGCCGGCGGAAGGTCTTGAGCCACTCGCGCGGGAAGAAGCCCCGCTCCGCCAGGGCGGCGTACAGGACGGGACAGCAGTGCCCCTTGGAGAGGACGAAGCGGTCCCGGTCGGGATCCCGCGGGTTGGCCGGGTCCACCCTGAGCACGCGCCAGTAGAGGGCGGCCACCAGGTCGGCCGCCGACAGGGAGCCGCCCGGGTGTCCCGACTGGGCGAGGCAGGTCATCTCGATGACGTCGCGCCTCAGGGCGCGCGCCGCCTCCTCCAGGTCGGCGTAGTCGCCCTCCAGGCGCGGCCGCGCCTCGGCCACGGCGGGTGCCGCCGCGGCGCCACCCGCCGGATCAACCCTGCGCTGCATAGGCGCTCACCGTCCCCGCCTCCGCCGCCTGGCGCGCCTGCAGGATGCGCCATGCCACCAGCACCTGGCTCAGCTCCACCGGTCCCAGGGAACCCGCCGGCACCGCCAGGTCACCGGCACCCAGGTGGGCCAGGAGGGCCTGGACCGTGTCGGCCGCCGCCGGCTCGGCCAACTCGAGGACCTCGAAGGCCGTCCCCGCCAGGACCTGCTGCCCCTCCACGGCCCCGAGCCGCCGCCGCCAGCCATCCTGGGAGAGGCGGGCGTGGATGGTCTGGGGCCCCGGCCGCTCCGCCAGGGCCACCTTGACGTCCTGGCTGCCGGGCTTGGGCAGGAGGCTCACGATGAGATCGGCGAAGCGCTTTTGCGGCTCGATGTAGGCCAGGATGTCGGGCTGGCGCTGCTCGATCTCGCGGCGCACCTGCTCCTCCGTGTGCCCCCGGTCCTTGACGTCCCTTTGGATCTTCCACCGGAGCTTGAGCTCCAGGGCCGTGTCGAAGTACACCTTGAGGTCCAGGGCCGCCCGCAGCATCTCCAGGTAGAGGGCGTGCAGCCCCTCCAGGACCACGTAGTCGGCCGGCCTGACCTCCTCGGGATCGGCGAAGGTGCCCGTGGCGTGGTCGTAGACCGGTTTCAGGACGGTATCGCCCCGCCGGAGCTGCCAGGCGTGGTCTATCAGGAGACCCAGGTCGTTGCACCTGGGGTTGAGAGGGGTGATGCCCGTGGCCTTGCGCTGGGCCCGGTCCAGGGTATGGTAGTCGTCGAGCCCGATGATGGTCACCCGCTCCGCGCCGAGGAGGCGGGCCAGGCCGCGGACGTAGGTGGACTTGCCCGCCCCGCTGTCCCCGGCGATGCCGATCATGGTCGTGCGTCTGGGCATCGGAGCCTTTCCCCTCTCGTTGGCCTCCGGCGAGCCCTCCCACCCGGGGCGGCCGCCAGCGCCGCCTGTCGGCGGCGGCATGTGTGAATTTTATCACAAATGGCTCCCACCGACCGCCTGCGCCTGCCGACGGTATCACCTAAAATAAATGCTGCTCCCGCCCGATGGCAAGCGAGCCGCTGCTGGCGGAGTGCGAGGCACGCGAGTTCCGCGGGGAACCCGCACGCGTCGGGGCGGCTGGGGGGACGGCGACGGGCCTAGGCTTTCAGGGTAGAAACCCTTGTCTTTTCCGACGGCATCCCGTAGGTTGATACCATGCAGGGGCTAGCCGCCCCCCGTCCCGCCTGCGGCGGACGTCGCCCCCGGCGCTCCTCCGGGCGTATGCGGGACAGGTGCGGCGAGGAGGCCCCCTTTGTGCTGAGTCATGGTCACGGAGAGACATGATGTACTCTTATACAATCAGATGGTGCTTCCATGCGGGACGCGCAGGCGGCGCCGGCCGGTGGCGGGCTTCCGGGCGCCGGGGGGCGCCGGCGGCGGCTGGCGGGGAGGTGGCGGCGTGTCGCACCTGGGGACGCGGATACTTCTGACGGAGCAGACGCAGGACGCCGAGGCCGTCTTCTCTTCCGTACGGGAGATCATGCGGCGCCTCCCGCCCGGCGACGTGGTGGCCGCCGTGGAGCGGTCGGGGTTGAGGGGCAGGGGCGGGGCGGGCTTCCCGGCCGGTATCAAGTGGCGGGGCGTGGCCGAGCAGGAGGCCGAGCGCAAGTACGTGGTCGTCAACGGCGCCGAGGGCGAGCCCGGCAGCTTCAAGGACCGGCTGCTGCTGCGGGAGTACCCCCACCTCGTCCTGGCGGGGACCATCCTGGCGGCCTACGCCGTGGGGGCGAGCCGGGCCTACGTCTACATCCACCACGAGGCCGAGGATTGCATGGAGGCCATGGAGGCCGCCTTCGCGGCGGCGCGGGAGGCCGGCCTCCTGGGCGAGGACGCGGCCGGGACGGGCGCGTCCGTCGAGGTGCAGAACCACGTGGCCGGCATCGGCTACGTGGCGGGCGAGGAGACGGCCGTCATCCGCTTCATCGAGGGCGACGTGCCCAAGCCCCGGCCCAAGCCCCCCTACCCCACCCAAAAGGGCCTGTGGGGGTTCCCCACCCTGGTCAACAACGTGGAGACCATCGCCAACGTGGAGCCCCTTCTCCGCATGGGCGCCGACGCCTTCCGCTCCGTGGGCACCCCCGACACGCCGGGCACGGTGCTGGTTTCCCTCAACGGGGTGCGCCGGCCCGGCGTCTACGAGGTGGAGGCGGGACGCTCCCTGGGCGAGGTCGTCTTCGAGTTGGGCGGGGGGCCCGTGGGGAGCAGGCAGGTCAAGGCCATCCTGCCCGGGGGATACTCGTCGGCCTTCCTGCCGGGCGACGCCCTGGACGCCCCCCTGGAGCACACGGCTCTCAAGGACCGCGGCTCCAGCCTGGGGGCGGCCAACATGTGGGTCTTCGAGGAAGGGGCCTCCATGGCGGAGGTGGGCCACAGACTCATGCGGTTTTTCGCGGCCGAGACGTGCGGCCAGTGCTTCCCCTGCCGCAAGGGCACGCGGGACTTCCTCCAGTGCGTGCTGGACGCGCAGCGGGGCGAGGGGTGCGGGGACTGGGACGAGCGCGTGGCGGCCGTCTTCGCTCTGGTGGGGCGCAAGACCATCTGCGGCCTGGACAAGGCGGCGGGCAAGGTCATGCGGAGTCTCCTGGATCTCTTCGGCGACGAGGTGGCGGCGGGCGGGGCCGGTCCCAGGGCCGGTCTCGGCGCCGCCCAGTGAGGGGTGGGCTCCATGCGCGTCAAGATAGCTCCCTCCATCCTCTCGGCCGACTTCGCCCGCCTCGGCGAGCAGGTGCGGGAGGCGGAGGCCGGGGGAGCCGACGTCATCCACGTGGACGTCATGGACGGCCACTTCGTGCCCAACATCACCATCGGTCCCTTGGTGGTGGAGGCGGTGCGGCGCGTGACGCGGCTCCCCCTCGACGTCCACCTCATGATCGAGGAACCCGAGAAGTACGTGGCCGCCTTCGCGCGGGCGGGGGCCGACTACGTCAGCGTCCACGCCGAGGCCACCCACCACCTGGACCGTCTCCTGGCGCAGATCCGGGAGCAGGGCAAGCGGGCCGGCGTGGCCCTCAACCCGGCCACGCCGCCGGCCGTCGTGGCCTACGTCCTGGACAAGGTGGACCTCATCCTCTGCATGACGGTCAACCCGGGCTTCGGCGGGCAGCGGTTCATCGAGGCGGTGCTGCCCAAGATCCGCCATTTCCACGAGCTGCGGCGGCGCGGTCTTTGGTCGGGGGAGCTGGAGGTGGACGGCGGGGTCAACGCCGAGACGGCGGCCCTGGTGGCGGAGGCCGGAGCGGACCTGCTGGTGGCCGGATCGGCCGTCTTCGGGGGCGAGAGCGTGGCGGGGGCCATCGCTTCCATCCGCCGGTCGGCGGAGGGGGTCCCTGCCCGCGTGTAGGTCCGCCGCGGCGCCTGGGGCGGGCGTCGCGGGCGGGTGTTTGACACCCGGGGAGCGCATGATTATAATTCGCCCCAAATTGGCACGACCGCACTAGTATTGCCAGCGCGCGGTACCTTGGATTCGCCCGCGAGGGCGAGAAGGGGGGGCGAGGGACCGTGGAGAGATGGCTGGACGTGGTCGTCTTCTTCATCGCCGGCTTCTCCTTCCCCCTCCTCAACGTCTTGATCTCCTTCCTGCTCCGGCGGGACAATCCCGTGCCGGCCAAGGTCACCACCTACGAGAGCGGCATGATCCCCTTCGGCGACGCCCGGGTCAAGTTCCGGGTGGGCTACTACTTCTTCGCCCTGCTCTTCGTGGTCTTCGACGTGGAGACCATCTTCCTTTATCCGTGGGCCGTCGTGTACCGGCAGCTCGACATGGCCTTCGCCTTCGTGGAGGTCATGGTCTTCGTGGCCATCCTGGTGGCGGGGCTGGTCTATGCCTGGAAGAAGAGGGTGCTCACGTGGGCGTAGAGGAGAGGGAGGGGCCGGCCGGCGAGGCCGAGGGCGGGTCCGGTGGTCCCGCCGTCGAGAGTGGCGGGGCGGAGGCTGCCCGCCGCGCCGAGCCTGAGCGCTACGCGGCGGCGGCGGGTCGGGCCCGGCTCTTCACCACCCTGGAGGAGGTGGAGGAGCGGCGGGCCGAGGGGCGGGAGTCCGAGCTCCTGCCGCCCTTCTGGCGCCGCCTGCCCGGGGTGGTGACCACCACCCTCCAGGCCCTCGTCAACTGGGGCCGGCAGAACTCCCTCTGGTACTACCCCGTCGGCACCGCCTGCTGCGCCATAGACGGTCTCATGCACTTCGGCGGGACCAGGTTCGACGCCGACCGGCACGGCATGGTCCCCTGGTTCTCCCCGCGGCAGTCGGACGTCATGATCGTTGCTGGCACCATCACGGAGAAGATGGCCCCCGCCATCCGCGTCATCTACGACCAGATGGCGGAGCCGCGCTGGGTCATGGCCATCGGGGGCTGCGCCATCAACGGCGGTCCTTTCTACAAGGGCTACAACGTGGTGGACGGCGTCGACAAGATCATCCCCGTGGACGTCTACGTGCCTGGCTGCCCGCCGCGCCCCGAGGCGGTGCTGCACGGCATCTACTTGCTGCGGGACAAGATCGCCCGGGCAGGCCGGGGCCGGGCGGCCGCCGCGGCCATGGCGGTGGGACCGCACGCGGGCCCGGCGCCGGCGGCCCACGCGCCGGAGGCGGTCTCCCGCACGCCCGAGCCGGCGTCTCGCGCTCCGGCGGAGGTGAGCGGCGCGTGACGGTCGAGGGCGGCGCCGGTGCCGGCGCGACGGGGGCTTCGCCCGGCATGGTGGAGAGGGTGCGGGCCGCCGTCCGCGAGCGTTGGCCCCAATTGCAGGTGGACGAGACGGTCCACGGCGCGGCCGGCTTCCTCGTGCCGGCGGGCGACCTGTTGGAGGTGGCGAGGGGCCTGCGCCACCTGCCGGGCGTCGAGTGCGACTACCTGAGCCACGTCACGGGCGTGGACCTGGGTGATCAGCTCCAATCCATCTGCTACCTGATCGGGCTGCGGACGGGCGCCCAGGTGGTGCTCAAGGTCAACGTGCCCCGCGAGGCGCCCGAGGTGGACAGCGTGACCGGCATCTGGCCGGGGGCCGACTGGCACGAGCGGGAGGCCTACGACCTGGTTGGCATCCGGTACCGCGGGCACCCCCATCTCAAACGGATCCTCCTCTGGGAGGGCTACGAGGGCCATCCGCTGCGCAAGGACTTCGTGGACCGGCGGCCCGCCCGCCGGCGCCAGGTGCGGGTCCGGTGAGGTGAGGTCCATGGCGGGGGAGGCGGTGCAGGAGGTGCGGGAAGAGGCGGTGGCCGCCGGAGGCGACATCTGGTTCATGCCCGGCACCGTGGAGGAGCGCCGGCCGCTCTCGCCCGAGCAGGAGCGCACCACCATGGAGCTCAACCTGGGCCCCCAGCATCCCAGCACCCATGGCGTCTTCCGCTGCATCCTCACCCTGGACGGCGAGACCATCGTGGACTGCGAGCCCGTCATCGGCTACCTCCACCGCAACCACGAAAAGCTCTACGAGTCCATGCAGTACCCCCAGATCATCCCCATGACCGACCGCACCGACTACCTGGCGGCCATCACCTGCGAGCTGCCCTACGTCCTCTGCGTGGAGAAGGTCCTGGGGATAGAGGTGCCGGAGCGGGCCCAGTACCTGCGCGTCATCTTCGCCGAGTTCCAGCGCATGATGAGCCACCAGCTCTACTTCGGCACCTTCGGCATGGACATCGGTGCCGTGACCCCCTTCCTCCTGGCCCTGCGGGACCGCGAGTTCGCCTTCGACCTCATGGACCGGGCCACCGGGGCGCGGCTCCTCTACAACTACCTGCGCATCGGCGGCGTGCGCAACGACGTCGCCGCCGAGTGGCTGGACGACCTGGCCCGCTACCTGGATTACATGGAGCGGGAGGCGTGGCCCGAGTACATGCGCCTCCTCATGGAAAATGAGATCTTCCGCGTCCGCACCGAGGGGATCGGCATCATCCCGCCCGACATGGCGGTGGCCTACGGTGCCAGCGGGCCGGTCCTCCGGGCCTCGGGCGTGCGGTGGGACATCCGCAAGGACGACCCCTACTGCATCTACGATCGCTTCGAGTTCGACGTCCCCCTGGGCGAGCGGGGGGACGCCAGGGACAGGTGCCTGGTGCGGATGCATGAGATCAGGGAGAGCATCCGCATCATCCGCCAGGCCCTGGCCCAGATCCCCGACGGGCCCGTCCTCGGCAAGGTGCCCAAGGGCATCCTCCGGCTGCCCAAGGGCGACTACTACCAGCACGTGGACTCGCCGCGCGGCGAGGTGGGCGTGTACATCGTCAGCGACGGGGGGCCCACCCCCTACCGGGTCAAGTGGCGCTCGCCCGCTTACGTGCACCTGCAGCTCCTGCCCCACATCGTCCGCGGGGAGAAGGTGGCCGACTTCATCGCCCTGACGGCCACCCTGGACCCTGTCTTCGGCGAGGTGGACCGCTGATGACGCCGGCGCTCCGCGAGGAGGTGCTCCCCTGATGCCCGAAGCGGCCGCGGCGGCCGGCCAGGCGGCGGCCCCCCTGGGGATGCCACTCTGGCTGTGGAACCTGATCCTGGCCGGCATCAAGGCCTTCATCGCCATCAACTTCGCCGCCGTCAACGCCGCCCTCCTCATCTGGCTGGAGCGCAAGTTGGCGGCACGGTTCCAGCGGCGTCTGGGTCCCGAGACGGTGGGCGGGCCGGCGGGCGTCCTCCAGTCCATCGCCGACGGCGTCAAGCTCTTCGCCAAGGAGGACCTGATGCCCAAGGCGGCCGACCGCTGGGTCTGGTCCCTGGCCCCCTGCGTCGTCTTCTTCCCCGCCGTCATGGTGTACCTGGTGGTGCCCATCCACCCCGGGTTGGGAGCCATGCGGGACCTGAGCACCGCCCTGGTCTACCTGGCCGCCGTCACCTCCTTCACCGTGCTGGGCATCTTCATGGCGGGGTGGGGTTCCAATAACAAGTACTCCCTGCTGGGGGCGGGCCGCGCCATCGCCATGATCATCAGCTACGAGGTGCCGCTCGTCCTCTCGGTGCTGGGGGTGGCCCTGGCGGCCGGCTCCCTGAGCCTGGTGGACATCGTGGAAGCCCAGAAGACCGTCTGGTTCGTGGTGCCCCAGTTCCTGGGCTTCGTCGTCTTCTACATCGCCTCGCTGGCGGAGCTCAACCGCACGCCCTTCGACCTGGTCACGGGCGAGTCGGAGCTGGTCCTGGGCTACGCCACCGAGTACAGCGGCATCCGCTGGTCCATGTTCTTCTTCGCCGAGTACGCGGGGTTGGTGGCGGGCTCCATGGTGGCTGCCACCCTCTTCCTCGGGGGTTACCAGGGGCCCTTCGGGTTCCTGCCCGGCTGGTGGTGGCTCTTTCTCAAGACCTACCTTTTGGTTTTTGTGGCCATGTGGGTGCGCTGGACGCTGCCGCGCTTCCGCATAGACCAAGTGCTGGATCTGGGATGGAAGTTCCTGCTGCCGGTGAGCCTGCTCAACATCGTGCTCACCGCCGGCTGGATGCTGGCCAAGTGAGGTGAGAGCGATGGGTGTGCTGGGCGACGTCTGGCGGGCGACCAAGAGCATCCTCACCGGGCACGGCATCACCCTGGGAGAGTTCCGCCGCAAGCCCATCACGGTCCGCTACCCCCAGGAGAAGCCGTCCTACCCGGTCGGCGTGCGGGGCATACCCGCCCTCAAGGTGAACCCGGAGACGGGCGACCTCAACTGCACGGCCTGCGGGCTGTGCGCCCGCGCCTGTCCCGTGGGCATCATCACCGTGGAGGCGGCGGTGGGCCCCGACGGCAAGAAGAAGCAATACCCCGCCGTCTACCGCCTCCACTTCGACCGCTGCCTGGTCTGCAACCTCTGTGTGGAGGCGTGTCCCTTCGACTCCCTCGAGATGGCCGACCTGACGGAGCTGTCGGCCTTCGAGGCCGACGACCTGGTCTTCGAGCGCGACGAGCTGGCCGAAATCTGGAAGCGTTCGCGGGCCATCCGCATCGCGGGGGGCATGAAGATATGAGCCGCCGCGGGCGGAGACGCGCGGACCGAGGGCTGCGCGGGAGGACCGCACCGCCTCCGGCGGAGAAGGGGGAGAGGTGAGGGCATGAACTGGCAACTCCTGGCCTTCTTCTTCCTGGCGGGCATGACCCTCTACTCGGCCTGGCGGGTGGTGACCGACAGCGACATCAGCCACGCCGCCCTCTACCTGGCCATCGCCTTCGTGGGCGTGGCCGGCTTCTTCGCCCTGGCGGGGGCCGAGTTCCTGGCCGTGGTGCAGGTGCTGGTCTACGCCGGGGCCGTCATGACCCTCCTCGTCTTCGCCATCATGCTGTCGGACATGAGGGAGATCCGGGGCCGGCGGCAACCCCTGCCGCAGCGGCTGGCCTCGCCGCGCTGGGGTTTCCTGCCCCTGGTCCTGGCGGCGGCGGTGGTGGTGCTCCTGCTGGCTTCCCTGGCCGGTCTGCCGGTGCAGGCCGTGGGGGCGCGCCCCGCCACCCTGGCGGAGCTGGCCAGGGCCCTCCTGACCACCTATCTCCTGCCCTTCGAGGTGGCCTCCCTGCTCCTCCTGGCCGGCATGGTGGGCGCCATCGTCATGAGCCGGCGGGAGGAGGAGGCCGCCGCGGCCCCGCGGGCCGTGGCGGAGGCGGTCGGGACGGGGACGGAGCCGGCCGGCGGCGCCGCCGGCGAAGTGGCCGCGGCCCGGGAGGAGGAGATCGTGGGTGCCTGAGGCCGGCGTCCCCCTGAGCCACTTCGTGACGGTGGCCGTGCTCCTCTTCGGGGTCGGCCTCTACGGCGCCCTGCGGCGCTCCAACCTGGTGGCCATCCTCATGTCCATCGAGCTGATGATGAACGCCGTCAACATCAACCTGGTGGCCTTCTCCCGCTATGTGGCCGCCGACGACCCCGCGCGGGGGCAGGTCTTCACCGTCTTCGTCATGACCATGGCGGCGGCCGAGGTGAGCGTCGGCCTGGCCATCCTCCTGGCCGTGGCCCGGAGGCGGCACACCAGCGATGTCAACCAAGTCAGCACCCTGAGGGGGTGAGGTGGTGCCCGAGAACGCCTGGCTCATACCGGTCCTGCCCCTGGCGGCCTACGTTCTGACGGTCTTCGTGGGGCCGCGCCTGGGGGAGGGAGCCGCCTACATAGGCATCGGCGCCCTGGCCGTGGACACGGCCCTGGCCTTCTGGACCCTGGCCAAGGTGGCGGCGGGCGCCACGGCGGCCGCCTCGGTGGCGTGGCTCACCATCGGCGAGACGCAGGTGCGCATGGGCTTCCAGGTGGGCCGGGTGGAGGCGGCGCTCCTGGCCATGGTCACCCTGGTGAGCTGGATGATCTTCGTCTTCTCGCGGGGCTACATGCACGGGGACGCCCGCTTCAACCGCTTCTACGCCCACCTCTGCCTCTTCGTCTTCGGCATGCTCACCCTGGTGGTGGCCGACAACCTGATCCTCTTCTTCGTGGCGTGGGAGATCATGGGGCTCTGCTCCTACCTCCTCATCGGGCACTGGTTCGAGGAGGTGGAGAACGCCCGGGCGGCCTACAAGGCCTTCATCGTCACCCGTCTTGGGGACGTGGGCCTCATGGCCGGGATCTGGTTGCTCTTCCATGCCGCCGGCAGCTTCCGCTTCGCCGACGTGCTGGCCGCCGCCGAGGCCGGGCGCCTGGAGACCTCCCTGGCGACGCTGGCCGCCCTTCTCCTCTTCGCGGGGGCGGTGGGCAAGTCGGCCCAGGTGCCGCTGCACATCTGGCTGCCCGACGCCATGGCGGGCCCCACGCCCGTCAGCGCCCTCATCCACGCGGCGACGATGGTGGCGGCCGGCGTCTTCCTGGTGGCGCGGAGCTTCCCCCTCTTTGAGGCGGCGCCGGCGGCCATGACGGTGGTGGCCTTCATCGGGGCGGCGACGGCTCTCCTGGCCGCCCTCATCGGGACCGTGCAGACGGACATCAAGAAGGTGCTGGCTTACTCCACGGTGAGCCAGCTCGGCTACATGATGATGGGCCTGGGCGTGGGCGCCTTCGCGGCGGGGCTCTTCCACCTGGAGTCCCACGCCTTCTTCAAGGCGCTCCTCTTCCTGGCGGCGGGCAGCGTGATCCACGCCGCCCACACCCAGGAGATGCACCAGATGGGCGGCCTCTTCGGCAAGCTGAGGGTGACCGGCGCCACCTTCCTGGTGGGCATGCTGGCCCTGGCCGGGCTGCCGCCCTTCGCCGGCTTCTTCTCCAAGGACGAGATCCTGCTGGAGGCGTACCACTCCCGCTACCCGATCCTCTTCTGGGCGGGGCTCGTCGGCGCCTTCCTGACGGCCTACTACATGATGCGGGCGGCCCTCCTCACCTTCTTCGGGAAGCCGCGGGACCACCACGTGTACGATCACGCCCATGAGTCGCCGCCCAACATGACGGTGCCGCTCCTGGTGCTGGCCGTGCCGGCCACCCTCTTCGGCTTTCTGGGCTCGCCCTTCCTCGGCCACGCCTACCAGCGGTTCGTGGCGCCGGCGGGCGAGGTGCTCGAGCCGAGCGGCCTCGTCACGGCCTTGGCCGTGGCCTTCGCCCTGGGGGGTCTGGCGGTGGCCTACGCCGTGTACGGGGCGGAGGCAGTGGACCGGGCCGGCCTCATCCGCTCCCTGCGGCCCCTCTACGTCCTCTTCAAGGAGAAGTTCTACTTCGACCATCTGGGGTTGGCCGTGGCGCGCCTGGGCGTGGGCCTGGCCGCCTTCGTGGGGGCCTTCGACAAGTACGTGGTGGACGGGCTGGTCAACCTGGTGGCCTGGCTGGCCCTGCTGGTGGGCCGGGCGGCCAGGGCCCTGACCATGGGAAGCGCCCAGGGGTACGCCCTGGTCATGTTCGCGGCCGTGGCCCTGGCGCTCTTCCTGTACCAGTTCCGGGGAGGCTGATGTCGTTGCCCGGCTTTCCGTTCCTGACGGCCGTCGTCTTCATCCCGCTGGCGGGCGCCGTGGTGGGGCTCTTCTTCCCGGCGGGCCGGGACAGATTGATCAAGGGCTGGGCCACGGCCGTGGGCGCCCTGCCCCTGCTCCTGGTGGCCCTCATGTGGCCCATGCTGCGGGGCGCCGGGCCCGGCTTCCACTTCGTGGAGCGCCACGACTGGGTGCCGACCGTGGGGATCAGCTACTACCTGGGCGTGGACGGCGTCTCCTTCGCCCTCCTGGCCCTGAGCGCCCTCGTTTTCCCCCTGGCCCTGGTGGCGGCCTGGAGCATCGGCGAGCGGGTCAAGGAGTTCTTCACCCTGGTGCTGGTGCTGGAGACGGCGGTGCTGGGCGTCTTCGCCGCCCTGGACTACATCCTTTTCTACGTCTTCTGGGAAGCCGTCCTCATCCCCATGTACTTCCTCATCGCCATCTGGGGCGGGCCGCGCCGCGAGTACGCCGCCATCAAGTTCCTCATCTACACCATGGTCGGCAGCCTCTTCATGCTGGTGGCCATCATCGCCCTCTACCTCACCACGGGCGGCGAGAGCTTCGCCATGGACGACATCGCCCGGCGGGCGCCCTCCATGGTCCCGGCCACGTGGCGCTACTGGATATTCATCGGCCTCTTCCTCGGCTTCGCCGTCAAGGTGCCCGTCTGGCCCTTCCACACCTGGCTCCCCGACGCCCACGTGGAGGCGCCCACGCCCATCAGCGTCATCCTGGCGGCCCTCCTCCTCAAGATGGGCACCTACGGTCTCGTGCGGGTGAGCCAGCCCACCCTGCCCGACACGGCGGTGGGCTTCGCCTTGGCCCTGGCCGTCCTCGGGGTCGTGAACATCGTCTACGGTGCCCTGGCGGCCATGGCCCAGAGCGACTTCAAAAAACTGGTGGCCTATTCCAGCGTCAGCCACATGGGCTACGTCCTCCTGGGGCTGGCCGCCAACACCCCCGAGGCCGTGAACGCCGCCGTCTTCCAGATGGTTTCCCACGGCCTCATCTCCGCCATGCTCTTCCTCCTGGTGGGGGTCTTCTACGACCGGACCCACACCCGGGAGATGGCGCGCCTGCACGGCATGTACCTGGCCGCGCCCACGGCGGGCGTGATCCTGGCCTTCGCCGGCCTGGCCAACCTGGGCCTGCCCGGCCTGTCCGGGTTCATCGGCGAGTTCTTCACCCTGCTGGGGGCTCTGCCCATCTTCCCCAAGCTCGTCTACCTGGCCCTGGTCGGCGTGGTCTTCACCGCCGCCTTCAACCTCCTCATGATGCACCGGGTCCTCATGGGGCGCCCGCGGGAGGAGTTCGCCCTCCTGCCGGACGCCTCGGCGCGGGAGATGTTCACCCTCGTGCCGCTCATGGTGGCCATCCTCATCCTGGGGATCTGGCCTGCCGCCCTGGTGGGCCTGACCAACGCGCCGGTGATGGAGCTGGTGAGAAGGGTGGGTGGGATGTAGTGGCTGCGAGTAGGGTCGGCGGTGTCCGGGTGGCCGCGACGAGGGTGGGTGGGGTCTAGGTGGCCGCGATCCTGAACGCCAACGTGCTGCTCCTTCTGCCGGAGGCCGTCCTGGCGGTCATGGCCATCTTGGTGCTCCTGGCCGACGCCTTCGCGGGGCGGACCCTGGGCGCCCGGGGCGCCGGCGTCCTGGGCCTGGCGGGGGCCGCCCTGGCCCTGGCGAGCCTCTGGCGCGTGCCCACGGGCCAGGTGGGCTTCGGCGGCGCCGTGCAGCTGGACGGCTTCGGCCAGTTCTTCCGCCTCGTGCTGCTGGTGGCCCTGGTCATGGTGATCCTGGCCTCCCTGGAGTACGTGGAGCGGCGGGGAATCCCGGCCGGCGAGTTCTACTTCCTCCTCCTCCTGGCCACGGCCGGTGCCATGGTGATGGTGCTCTCGGTGGACCTGATCTCCTTCTACGTGGGCCTCGAGCTCCTCTCCATCTCCTCCTACGTCCTGGCGGGTCTCCTGCGGGACGAGGTGGGGGTGGAGGCGTCCACCAAATACTTCGTCAACGGCGCCCTGGCCTCGGCCATCCTCCTCTTCGGCTTCTCCCTCCTCTTCGGCCTCACGGGGGCCACCAGCTTCGGCGAGCTGGCGCGGGGCCTCTTCACGGCGGGCTCGCCCCTCCTGGCGGCCGCCGTGCTCCTGGTGCTGGCGGGCCTCGGTTTTAAGATGGCGGCCGTGCCCTTCCACCTGTGGGCGCCCGACACTTACCAGGGCGCTCCCACGCCCGTGGCCGCCTTCCTGGCCGCAGCGTCGGAGGGGGCCGCCGTGGCGGCGCTGCTGCGCCTCGCCTTCATGGGCCTGGAGCCGGCCGTGGAGGTCTGGGCCCGCGCCGTGGCGCTCCTCGCCTTCCTCACCATGACGGTGGGCAACCTGGCGGCCCTGCACCAGACCAACGTCAAGCGCCTGCTGGCCTATTCCTCGGTGGCCCACATCGGGTACATCCTGGCGGCGGTGGCGGCCGCGGGCGCCTCGGGCTTCCTGGCGGGCAACGGCGTCGCCGCGGCCATGTTCTACGTCCTGGCCTACGCCTTCATGAACGTGGGCGCCTTCGCCGTCCTGGCCGTCCTGGCCAACCAGGGGGAGGAGGAGACCCTGGAGGGTCTCCGGGGCCTGGCCCGCCGCGAGCCGGTGCTGGCCTTCTTCATGTTCCTCTTCCTGCTGTCCCTGGTGGGCATACCGCCCCTGGCCGGGTTCTGGGCCAAGCTCTTCGTCTTCCGCGCCGCCGTGGAGGCCCAGCTCACGTGGCTGGCCGTGGCGGTGGCCGTCAACAGCGCCATCTCCGTCGGCTACTACTACGCCGTGGTCAAGGCCATGTACGTGACGCCGGCGCGGGACGAGGTGGCGGCTCGCCCCGTGGTGGCCGGATGGGGCATCCAGGTGGGGCTGGCCCTGGCGGCCGCCGGTGTCCTCTACCTGGGCTTGCGCCCCGAGGCCTTCCTCAACTGGGCCGCCCTCGCCGCCGCCCTGCGCTGAGGTACGAGGCTCCCCCCGTCGCGGCGCTCTTGGTGCGCCGGCTCAACCGCTTCGCCGTGGAGGTGGAGGTGGACGGGCGGCGGCAGGCGGCCCACCTGCCCAACAGCGGCCGGCTGGGCGAACTGCTGGTGCCCGGAGCGCCCTGCCTCCTCCTGCCGCCTCGAGGCCGGGCCGGGGCCCGGGGGAGCGCCGGCGGGGCGGAGCCCTCCGGGCCGGCCGGGCGGCGAACCCCGTGGGACTTGGTGGCGGTGCGCGCCGGCGGCGGCCCGTTGGTCAGCGTGGACGCGCGACTGCCTCCCCTCCTGCTGGCGGAGGCCGTGGCGGCGGGGCGGCTGCGCCCCTTCGCGGGCTGGCGGGTGCTGCGGCGGGAGCCGCGGGTCCCGGCCGGGCGCTTCGACCTGCTCCTGGAGGACGCGGCCGCCGGCGCCCTCTGCCACGTGGAGGCCAAGTCCGTCACCCTGGTGGTGGCGGGCGAGGCCCGGTTTCCCGACGCGCCCACCGAGCGCGGGCGGCGCCACCTGGAGGGGCTGGCGCGGCTGGCCGCCGCCGGCCGCCGGGCCTGCGTCTGCTTCGTGGTCCAGCGACCCGACGCCCGTTGGTTCGCGCCCAACGGTGACACCGATCCGGCCTTCGCGGCGGCGCTGGGCGCGGCGGCGGCCGCGGGCGTGGAGGTGCGCGCCTGGCGCTGTTGCACGGCGCGGGGCGGCGTTATCATCAGGGCGGAGATTCCCGTGCGGGGGGTGAACCGAGTGGCGGTGTGGAAGTGCTCCTCCTGCGGCGCCGAGCGCGAGGGCCGCTGCAAGCCCCAGAAGTGCGCCGACTGCGGCGCCAAGGGCACCTTCGAGAAGAAGGAGTGAGGCCGCGCCGCGTCCGTCTCCCGCAGGCGGGCGGCACAGGGGGCTAGGGAACGTGGGGAGCGCGACGCTCCCCACGCCGCTCCCCACACCCCTGCCCACGGTGCCGGGACACGACGACCGCCTTCGACGCCGTGCCGCAGGCCAGCAACGCTGCGGGGGGCGTGATCCGGAGGCATCCCCGCCCATCGCCTCATCCCGCATACCGACGATCGTGGGGGGCAACGACCCTTCCCCGCCCGAACAAACGCGGGGCGTCGGTTCCAGGACAACCTGTAGGTGCCCCTGCTCCGTCACGAAAACCGGCAGGATTCCACGGAAATTGACCGGATGGCGCGGCAGGATTTCCAGGGCGCATGTCCAATATGTCGTGGCGGTAGCGGCGCCGGGACCACAATATGTTGATGCACCCGGGCGACGGGGAGGTCGGCGGCGTGCGGTGCCCGTTTTGCCAGCAGCCGGAGACGCGCGTGCTGGATTCCCGCCCCACCGAGGAGGGGGCGGCCATCCGGCGGCGGCGGGAGTGCGGCGGCTGCGGCGGGCGGTTCACCACCTACGAGAAGGTGGAATTCCCGCCCCTCTTCGTGGTGAAGCGGGACGGGCGCCGGGAGCCCTTCGACCGGCAGAAGCTGCTGCGCGGCCTGCAGGTGGCCACCCGCAAGCGGCCGGTGAGCACCGAGGAGATCGAGGCGCTGGCGGCCGAGGTGGAGAAGGAGGTCCGGCAGCGGTACGAGGGGGAGGTTCCCTCGCAGGCCGTGGGGGAGCTGGTCATGGAGCGGCTGGGGCGGCTGGACGAGGTGGCCTACGTGCGCTTCGCCTCCGTGTACCGGCGCTTCACCGACCTGGAGCGGTTCCGGGACGAGCTGGACCGGTTGCTGGCGAGCCGTCGGGCGGGCGGGTAAGAGGCTTGACACGTACAGGTGTTCGCGTATAATCGAGAGGGGTCGCGCCGAGGCGGACTGGCGGGGCGCCTGGTCCGGCGGGGGCGTAGACGCCGGTGGACACGGGGGAGGGGTTGCGTTGGCGGGGAGGCCGAGGTCGGGGGAGGCCGAGCGGCGGCGTAGGGGCGGGGCCGCGGGGCGTGCGGCGGGCGGAGAGGCCGCGCGCCCCGGGGGCGGGGCAAGCCGGTCGGACGGCGGCGGACAGCTGTTCACCGACATGCAGATGAAGGTCTTCCTCGACCGCTACGCCTGGAAGGGTGCCGAGCTGGAGCCGGGGCGCGCTGCCCTGGTGACGGGTAAGGGACATCCCCTGCGGGGGCGCGTGGTCACGGTGACGGCGGTGGACGGCTACCGGGTGCGGGTGCGCCTGGAGGACGACACGGAGGTAGACGTGGACCGGGACCAGTTGGTCTCCCTGCGGGAGACGAGCCCGGTCCAGATGTGGGAACGGGTGGCCCGCGCCATCGCCTCCGTGGAGCCGACGGAGGAGGCCAGGCGGCACTGGGCGGAGCGGTTCCGCTGGGCCCTGGAGGGGTTCAAGTTCGTGCCGGGCGGCCGCATCCTGGCCGGGGCGGGCACGGGCAAGGACGTGACGTATTACAACTGTTTCGTGGTGCCGTCGCCCCACGACAGTCGCAGGGGCATCGTCAAGACCCTGGAGCAGATGATCGAGATCATGGCCCGCGGAGGGGGGGTGGGCATCAACGGCTCCAGCCTCCGCCCCCGCGGCGCCCAGGTGCGCGGCGTCAACGGCACCTCGAGCGGCGCCGTCTCCTGGATGGAGATCTACTCCGACGCCACCGGGCTCATCGAGCAGGGCGGTTGCTTCAGCGGTGACACGCGGATTCACACCGAGCGCGGTTTGCTGCCCATCGCCGAGATCGTGCAGGACACGGCCCCTCTCCGGGTCTGGACCCACGATGGTTGGCAGCCCGTAACGGCGCGCTTCGCCAACGGGGTAAAGCCTCTTTACGAAGTCACGACGGAACGGGGCTTCAAGGTCCGTTTGACAGGTGACCACCGGATGTGCACCCTGCGGGATGGGCGGAGGACTCTCGTGCCGCTCAACGGCCTGAACGTGGGAGACACGGTACTCCTGTTGATGGGCGAGGGTTTTACGGCCCAGGAGCCTGTTGCACTGAGACATCCCCCCTACGAACGCTCACCCATGGCGACCATGTTGAACGAGGAGGTGTCTCTACCTGAGGTCCTCGACGAGCGGCTGGCCTATTTCCTTGGTTACTACATGGGTGATGGCTACACCCATGCGGACAAGGCGGTCAAGCTGGCGACCGCCGACGCCCACCCCGGGGTCAGGGAGCGTCTGAAAGGGTTTGTCGAGGAACTCTTCGGGATGAGTCCGCGGGAGGAACCTGGCGACGGGGCCCACGTGGTGCTGGCCATATATTCACGCAAATTGATTCACTGGCTGGCAGCGAATGGGCTCAAAAAGACACCCGGCGAGTCCATCAGGGTTCCGGAGCAGGTTTTCCGCTCCCCTGCCCCCGTCATTGGAGCTTTTCTCAGCGGCTATTTCGATGCGGACGGCTGCGATCGCGGTCGGAAAAACGGCTATGGCTTCGACTGTATCTCGCGGGGGATGATGGAGGACGTCCAGCTCCTGTTGGCCGCTTTGGGTATCATGAGCCGGCTTCAGGAATCCGACAGGGGAGCGAAGGGTTGGCAGACGATCTACCGACTCTCCGTTACCGGCGCCGAGTTCAAGGAGCGAATGGCGCGTCTTCTCCGCCTTTCCATCAAAGTCCAGGGGCGGCCCGGGTTCCGGAACCACAGCGCATCCTACCCCATGGAAGCATACCGTGTCCTGGGTGTCCCCGGCCGGTTCTATCAAGGGATAATGGATTCGACCAAGACCCGAATCTCCTATAAGGCTCTTCACCGTATCCACGGCCGACTCATGCAGGCCGGGAGGGTGGCTCTGGCCGAGAAGGTTGTCTCCCTTATGCGGACGGTCCCCGACAGGATCGCCGGCATCCGCTACGTGGGTGAGGCCGAGACCTATGACCTGGAGGTCGGTGGAACACACCTTCTGTCAGGGAACGGCTTCTACACCTCCAACAGCCGGCGGGGTGCCCTCATGCTCATGCTGGCAGCCTGGCACCCGGACATTGAGGCCTTCGTCACCGTCAAGCGGGACCTGTCCCGCTTCAACAACGCCAACCTGTCGGTCATCGTCCCCGACTCCTTCATGGAGGCGGTGGAGCGGGACGCCGACTGGGACCTGGTCTTCCCCGACACCGACGACCCCGACTACGCCCGGCTGTGGGACGGGGACCTCTCGGCCTGGCGGGCGGCGGGGAAGCCGGTCAAGGTCTACCGCACCGTCAGGGCGCGGCAGCTCTGGGACCTCATCGTCGAGAGCAACTGGCTGGCGGGCGAGCCGGGCGTGGTGTTCCTGGAGCGGTACAACAAACTGAGCAACACGTGGTATTTTCAAAAGCTCATCTCGGTGAATCCGTGCTTCGTCGGTTCCACCCGCCTTGCCACCACCAAGGGCCTCCTCACCATGGAGGAGCTGTACCGGTCCCAGGAGCCCCTGGAGGTGATCACGGACCTGCGGGCGGCGGACGAGGCCAGGCAGGTCGTCGGTGGCTCGGGTCGGCACGTGCGGTTCGGAGTGGCGGCGCACCATGCGGTGCCGGTCTTCAAGACAGGCGAGAACGTGCCCGTGTTCCGTCTCGTCACGTCCCACGGGTACGAGGTGACGGCCACGGCCAATCACCGGTTCCTGACTCCCACGGGCTACGTCGAGTTGCGGCACCTGCGCCCGGGCGACGTGCTCTACCTGCAGTCGGGCGAGGGCGGGTGGAGCGAGGAGCGGTCCCTGCCGCCCGTGCCCTGGACCCCGGAGGCACAGGCCCAACTCGAGGCCCGGCGACGGCGGGGCGAGGCCAGTGTGCCCACGGAGTGGACGCGGGATGTGGGGCGGTTGCTTGGGTGGGCCGTCGCCGACGGATACACCTACGACGACGGCGGGGAGCCCAGGCTCGTGCTCCACTTCGGGCAGGCCGAGGAGACCCTCGCCGAGCCGTTCCGCCGGCTCCTGGACCAGTGGTTCGGGGTCAGGGGTGCGGTGTCGCGCAGGTGCAACACCACCTCCCTGCATTACGCTGCCGTTCCCGCCATCTTCCTCCGTTCCCTCGGTCTCAAACCGTTGAAGGCCACCGAGAAGCGCGTGCCGGACTCCGTGTGGAGGGCGCCGCGCGACGCGGTGGTCGGATTCCTGCAGGCCATCTTCACCGCCGATGGGACCGTTGACGGGTGTGCCCGGACCGGGTCGTGCTCCCTTAGGCTCGCCGGCAGCTCTCGGCAACTCCTGCAAGAGGTTCAATTGTTGCTTCTCAATTTCGGTATCGTTAGTTCCCTGCGTCTTCGCCGACATGCGTCCGCCAGGTTGCTCCCGGATGCCAGGAGAAGCTTGCGAGAGTGTGGAGCCGCCGCCCGGTACGAATTGCTGCTGGACGAGAGCAATGGCGAGCGATTCCTCGCAAGGATCGGCTTCCTGACGGCCACCAAGCAGGGGAAGGCTGAGGCGTTCATCAGAGGCAGGAAACGGAAAGGCAACCGCGAAAATTACGTTACGCGCGTTGTCAACATTGAGCCAGCAGGAAGCGAAACAGTCTATGACACCACAGAAACAGTTACTAATTCATTAATTGCGAACGGCATAATTGCGCATAACTGCGGCGAGCAAGGTCTGCCGGCGTTTGGCGTGTGCAACTTGGGTAGCCTCGGCCTGCCCGCCTTCGTGCGGGACGGGGAGGTGGACTGGGACCTGCTCCGCGAGAGCACGCGGGTGGCGGTGCGCTTCCTCGACAACGTCATTGACGAGACCCGCTATGTCTTCGAGGAGAACAGGCAATCCCAGACGGCCGCCCGCCGCGTGGGGCTCGGCACCCAGGGGCTGGCCCACATGCTCATCAGGCTCAGGCTCCGCTACGGCAGCCCCGAGGCCAACGCCTTCCTGGAGGAGCTCTACCGGCGCATCATGCTGGAGGCGTACTGGGCGTCGGTGGACCTGGCGCGGGAGAAGGGGCCCTTCGCCGCCTTCGACCGGGAGAAGTTCCTGCGGGGCGAGTTCATCAAGGCGCTGCCGGCGGATCTGCGGGACGCCATCGCCCAGCACGGCATCCGCAACGCCACGCTCCTGACCCAGGCGCCCACGGGCACCACGAGCCTCCTGGCGGGCATGTCCTCGGGCATCGAGCCCGTCTTCCGCTTCAAGATGAAGCGCACCGACCGCATCGGCGAGCACTATATCTACGACCCCCTCTACCGGGAATGGGAGGACGCCAACCCCGGCGCCGAGCGACCCGACTGGTTCGTGGAGGCCGACGACCTGACGCCCGAGGAGCACGTGGCCGTCCAGGCCCTCATACAAAGGTATGTGGACGCCAGCATCTCCAAGACGGTGAACGCGCCGCAGCACCACACCGTGGAGGACACACGCCGGGTGTACGATCTGGCCTGGCGGCTGGGGTGCAAGGGTATCACCTATTTCCGGGAGGGAAGCCGGACGGGCGTGCTGGCCGAGGTGAAGGAGGAAAAGGCAGGCCGCGCCGAGGC
>CAYXQP010000012.1:0-27826 GCA_964467515.1 uncultured Eubacteriales bacterium
GTCCGGGGCGAAGGCCGCCACGGCCGCACGCAGCGCCGCGGCGGCGCGCGGGCGCAGCGTGTCCAGGGCGCCGTCCCCCACCGGCACGGGAAAGCACGGCACCCCGGCCGCCAGGGCCGCCTCCCGCCAGGACGGGGGACCGGCCACGGCCGGAGCGACTCCCTCCCCTCGGTGCTCCCACAGCGAGAGGACGTGGCGCCGGACGCCGCCGGCCGCCTCCCGCACCAGGTGCAGGACGCGCAGGGACGTCCCTTCGGCTTCCATCCACCACCGATTGTTAGCAGGGAATGGCCGGTCTATTCCCCGGCGGCCTCGCGCTCTATGGCCTCCATCATGCTCTCCAGGTTGGACCGGATGGCGCGCGCCGCCACCGGGTTGAGGAGGGCGGCCAGGACGGGGATGCCGAACTCGAACTCGCAGGTGAGGGTGAAGAGGGTTTCCTCACCGTCCGCCCCCGCCGGGTCGAAGCGCCACTCACCCTCGAACTTTTTGAGGTCCCCCTGGGTCTGGCGGTAGCGGATGCGATACGCCGCCGGGTCGAAGTCGGCCCGCTCGCACCAGCGGATGGTGCGACCCTGCAAGCGCGCCACCCACTCGCTCACCTCCCACCCTTCCCCCCGCTCCAGGATGGTGAGGCTCTCCACGTCGGGCATGAAGCGCGGGAAGGAGGCGAAGTCGCTGGCCACCTCCCACACCCGCCGCCGCGGCACCCTGACGGTCCGCGTCACCTCCACGTACGGCACACCGTCACCCCCGCCCCCGCTGGCAGCCCCCGCACCCCCGGCCCGACCGCCTCCCGCGCCCAGCGACCCCACGTCCGCCGGGATGCCCTCACAGGTGCCCCGCCACCTCGGCCACCTTGGCCACGGCCGCCTCCACGCGCGCCAGGGCCTCGTCCAGGAGATCGTCAGGGATCACCAAGGGCGGGGCGAAGCGCAGGATGGAGAAGTTGTTGAGGCTGGGCACCAGGAGCACCCGCCGCTCGATGAGCTCGGCCAGGAGCATTCCACCCACCCCCGGCTTGGCGGCCTCGAGCCCGATGAGAAGCCCGCGCCCCCGGACGTCGGCCAGCACCTCCGGGTACCGCCGCCGCAGCTCCCCCAGCCGGGCCAGGGCCATTGCCCCCTGGCGCGCCGCCCGGCCCGGCAGGTCCTCCTCCAGGCACACCTGGATGGCCGCCCGCGCCGCGGCGCACGCCAGGGGGTTCCCGCCCATGGTGACGGTGTGCAGGAGCGGCTCCTCGTCGAAGACGGCGAAGACCTCCGGCGTCCCCACGCAGGCCCCCACGGGCAGGACGCCCCCGCCCAGGGCCTTGGCCAGGGCCAGGAGGTCCGGCTCCACCTCCTCGTGCTGGCAGGCGAAGAGCCGCCCCGTCCGCCCCATCCCCGTCTGCACCTCGTCGAGGATGAGCAGGACACCGCGCTCCCGGCACAGCCTCTCCACGCCCTTGAGGTAGCCGGGGGGCGGGATGACGACCCCCGCCTCCCCCTGGATGGGCTCCAGGATGACGGCCGCCGTGTCGGGGGTGACGGCCGCCGCCATGGCCTCCAGGTCGCCGTAGGGCACGTGGGCCACCCCGCCCAGCAGGGACTCGAGCCCTCGCCGGTAGTGGGGGTTGCCCGTGGCCGCCAGGGAGCCCATGGTCTTGCCGTGGAAGCCGCCGGCCGCCGCCACCACGCGCGTCCGCCCCGTGTGGAGGCGCGCCAGCTTCAACGCCGCCTCCACGGCCTCGGTGCCGCTGTGGCAGAGAAAGCTGCACCGGAGCCGGCCGGGCGTCACCCGCGCCAGCAACTCCGCCAGCTCCACCTGGGGGGCGTTGACCAGCACCCGCGTCGAGACGGGCAGCCGTTCCAGCTGCTCCCGCACCGCCGCCACGATCCGCGGGTGGCGGTGGCCCATGTTGAGGACAGCGTAACCGGACCCGCAATCGATGTACACGTTGCCGGCCGTGTCCCGCACCAGGGCGCCCTCGCCCTCCCACTCCACCCCCGTCAGCCCCATGAAGCGGAAGAGCCGGGCCAACCCGGGGTTCACGTAGTCACCGTAGCTGGCCAGGAGCGTCTCCGGATCCAGCGTCGCCCTGGCGGCCGCCTCGCCCACGCCCATCTCCCCCGGAGCGGTTTCGGCGGAAGGATTCGCCGCCGCCGCCCACTTTCCTGCGGCGCGCAGCTGCGACAGGCATCGCCCGCCCCCGCCAGCCGGGCACATCGCCGGCAAGAGCCGGCCATGCGAAAGAGCGCGCAAAGAGTTATGTTATTGCGGGCGAAGCCGATGACGATAGGGACCCTGGCCAGAAAGCCTTTGGTTTATATTCCCGCCATCCTCCTTGTCCTGGTCGCCGCGACAGCCGCAGTCAAGCCGTGGCGGCACCTGTCGCCCGAGGGCGCCGCCAGGCGTAGCGAGGCGCGCGCCGCGGGCATCGCCGACGCGCGCTCGGTCCACGTCCTCCTCCTCGGCTCCGATGACGGGCGGTTGGACGGCAACACGGACACCATCATGCTGGCCAGTGTCAACCCCCGGCGCCGCACCGTCTACGTCCTCTCCATCCCCCGGGACGCGCGGGTCGAGATCCCCGGCCGGCGCGGCTTCCACAAGATCAACGTGGCCGGCCCGCTGGGCGGGCCGGGCCTGACGGCGGCCACGGTGGAAAGACTGCTCGGCACCTGGGTGGACTACTACGTGGTGGTGGATTTCAAGGGCGCCGCCCGCATCATCGACAGGCTGGGCGGCGTCACCGTGAAGGTACCCTACCGCATGGACTACGACGACCCCGTGCAGGACCTCCACATCCACCTGAAGCCCGGCCTGCAGCACCTGGACGGCCGCCAGGCGGTCCACTTCCTGCGCTACCGCCGCAACGACCCCCTGGGCGACGTGGGCCGCACCATCCGCCAGCGCCTCCTCCTGCAGGAGCTGGCAACCCAACTCCTGGCCTCGGCCACCCTCGACAAGCTGCCCTCCCTCGTGCCTGACCTCTGGCGCACGGTGCGCACCAACGCCGCGGTGGCCGACGCCGTGCGCCTCGCCACCTGGTTCACCCGCCGGGAAGGCTGGACCTTCCTCACGGCCACCCTGCCCGGCAATTTCCAGACCATAGACGGGATCAGTTACTGGGGGGTGGACCCCGCTCACGCCCGCCTCGCCTGGCGGGAGCTGACCGGGCAGGGCCGCGTCCTGCCCATCCTCGACAGCGGCGTCGCGGCCAGCTCGCCCTCCCGCCCGCGCGCCGCTCCCTCCTCGCAGGGCGCGCCGGCCCAAGAGACCGGCGCTGTCCAGGAGGGCCCTGCCGGAGGAGAATCCGGCAGCGGGGAAGGCCAGACGGCGGCCGAACCCGCTAATGACGGGCTTCAAAACGGCGAGGGCAGCCCGGCGACGGGCGGGGAACCGGCCGTGGACCAGTCGGTCTACGCCCCGGGGACGGCCGCCGGCGCGCCCGCGGGGACCGACCAGGGGCAGCCCCAGGACGACGGCGGCGCACCTGCCGGGACCGAGCCCGGGCAGTCCCAAGCCGACGGCAGCGCGCCGCCGGGCCGGAGCGACTCCCCGGCGAAGGCGGCCGACGGCCCACCGCCCCCCGGTGACGGTTGATTCACCTGGTCAGGTCTCGGGCTCCCAGAGGGTGAGGTCCCGCCGCTCCTTGAGAGTCCGCTGGCACTCCTCGCAGACGCAGGCGCAGGATTCGTAAACCTGGCCGTAGTCCGTGGTCAGGTGGCAGAGAAGGCGCGCCGGCACCTCCTTGCCGCAGATGCTGCACCGCACGCATTCGGCCTGTCTCATCCCGCTCACCCCTCCCTAGTCCTGAACGACTAGTGCTAGTTAGTATACTCCAATCCGCGCCCATGGGAAGAGGGGCACCCCACCTGCACCCGCTCGCCGAGGCGCTCCGCGCGCTCCCATCGCCCGCCGCGGCCGGGCGCTCCCGTGCGCAGCCGGCCCTCAGCCGCCGAAGCGGCGGAGGTAGGCCGGCACCGTCGCCATGGGCGGCCGCTCGTACTCTTCGACCTCCAGGAGATCCAGGTGCGGACCGGGCGGCCCGCTCTCCACCAGCTTGAGGACCTTGTGGAGCGGAGGAAAGGGCGGCAGGCGCCCATGCCGCTCCAGCCGCCCCACCACGGCCCGCGCCACGGCGAAGGCCATCGGCGTCAGGGCCGCCAGGGGCTTGTTGCGGTGCACGATCCGGCCCAGGTCCACCTGGGCCAGGGCGCCGAGCCCGTAGCGGTGCTACAGGTCGATGAGGAGGGCCGCCTCCACCCCCCAGCCCGTGAGGAAGGGAACCGACGCCAGGGCGTTCCGCCGCCCGGCCGCCTGCCCCGCCAGCGGCTGGATGCAACCGGACAGCTCGGGATAAAAGAGGTTGAGCAAGGGCCGGGCCAGGAGCTCCGTGACGCGGCCGCCGCCCGCCTCGTACCGCCGGCCGCCGATGCGCAGTGGCCGCCGGTAGTAGCCCTTGACGTAATGGATGTCGGGGTGGCGGAGGAGCGGCCCCACCAGCCCCCACACCATGGCCGGATGGGGGTTGCGTATGTCCCCGTCCAGGAACACCGCGATGTCGCCGCTGAGCACGTAGATGCTCTTCCAGAGGGCCTCGCCCTTGCCCGCGTAGGTGCCCATCTCCGGCAGCACGTCCCGGTGCAGGTGGACGCGGGCGCCCTCCTCGCGGGCCACGCGGACGCTGCCGTCCTCCGAGCCGCTGTCCACCACCACGATCTCGTCCACGAGGGGAAGCCCCTCTACGAGGGCCCGCCGCACGCTGGCGACCAGCCGGCCGACGGAGGCTTCCTCGTTGAGGACGGGAACGCACAGGCTCACGGTGACACCCTGCCGCTCCTTGAGCCGGACCAGTTGCAGGACGTCGGCGAACTCGCGGGCGGCAAAGGTGTGCTCGGCGAACCACTTGTCCGTCTCCTCGGGCGTCCAGGGACGCAGGTGGACGTCCAGCCAGCGGCCGATGGGGGCTTTCGTCCGGACCACAGCTACCGGCACCCCGGTCTCCTCCGCCAGCCGCCGCCAGTCGGGGCTCGCCGGCTCGTACTCGGGCGGGCCCGAGGCGCCCACCAGGACCAACCCGTGCTCTCGCGCCTCCTCCGCGATGGCCGCCTCCACCGTTTGGGCCGAGGGTTGCCCGTGCAGGCGCCTGAAGATGCGCCGCTCCGCCGCCAGCTCCTCCAGAAGGGCCAGGAAGGGTTCCTCGCGCCACCATTCCTCGCCGGCCGCCTCGTGGAGCAGGTGGAGGACCGTCACGGAGGCCGGCTCCCCGGCCAGAGAACGGGCGAGCCGCAGGGCCAGCTCGGCGTAGGGGCCGCCGCGCACGGCCGCCAGGCAACGCCCGCACGCCCAGGCGGACGGCGGGTCGCGGTGCGGAAGCAGCACGAGGGCCAAATCGGCGGGCGGCGACTCCAACAGCACCTCCACCCACGGCACCGTGCCCCCCCCAGGTGGCTGCCGGAGCCAGGATCACCACCAGGTCCGCCTCCACCTCGGCGGCGTGCCGCGCCACCTCCTCCTGCGGGCGCACGTCCATCCGCACGGCCAGGCGCAGGCCGCCGCCGTGCACCAGGGCGGCCGCCCTCTCCGCCATCCGGCCCCTCACCTCCTGGACCAGGCCGCGTGCGCGGCGCAGGGACTGACTCCCCTCGCTCGCCAGCAGGTGCAGCCAGGCCACCGGTTTCGCCAGCCGCTCGGCCAGCAGGGGCGCCGCGGCCAAGCCTACCTCCTCGAAGCTCACCAGCAGGGTCCGCCCTGCCATGGGTTTCCCCACTCCTGCATCCACAGGGTACCATCATGGGTCCGAATTACCGGATCCGTAATCCGGCCCTATCGTATCACAGCCTGGGAACCGTTCCGCCGATCCGGCCCCCGCACCTTCTGCCCGCTGGGGGCGGCCTCCCGTGCCGTCATTAAAAGGGGTGGGCGCCGGTGGGATACCGGCGCCCCGGGGGGTGGTTGCCCGGCGGGGAGAAGACCGGGCAAACTTGGCTTGGGTTTGAGGCTCCGCCGGAGTGCTGCGTCCTCTTGCGATGACGCGACCCCTCCGTGGGGTCCGGGCGGCTGCCGTCGGCAGCCTCGCTCTCAGGGTCGGCCGGTAGTTTCACCGGCAGGAGCCTCGCTCCTTCTTAATCGCCGCCCCACCGGGGCGCACCCATAGAACGCCGGTCCCAAATCCGCCCGGCCAACCGCAGCACTACGCCCGGGCAGCCGGCGGCCAGCGCAGGTCCGGCTGCCGCGCCGCCCGGGCCTCGTCCAGGCGCGAGAGGGGCGTGGTGACGGGCGCGGCCCGCAGCGCCGCGGGATCGGCGTGCGCCCGCTCCACCAGCCCGGCCAGCGCGGCGGCGAAGGCGTCCAGGGTCTCGCGCGTCTCGGTTTCCGTGGGCTCGATCATGAGGGCCTCCGGCACGGTCAGGGGGAAGTAGACGGTGGGGGGGTGGAACCCGGCGTCCATGAGCCCCTTGGCCAGGTCCAGGGCCGTGACCCCCGTCTCCTCCTTGAGCCGGCGGGCCGAGAGGACGAACTCGTGCATGGTGGGACCGGCGCAGGGCTCCTCGAGGAAGCCGCGCAAGCGGTGGCGCAGGTAGGCTGCATTCAGGACGGCGTCCAGGCTGGCCTGCCGGAGTCCCTCCCCGCCCATCCTGAGAATGTAGGCGTAGGCGCGCACCAGGACGCCGAAGTGGCCGTGGAAGGCGTGCAGGCGCCCGATGCCGAGGGGCCGGTCCCAGTCGAGGCGAAAGCGGCCTCCCTCGTCGCGCACCACCACGGGCGCCGGCAGGTGGGGCTCCAGCTCCGCCGTCACGCCCACGGCGCAACCGCCGGGACCGCCGCTGCCGTGGGGCGTGGCGAAGGTCTTGTGGAGGTTCAGGTGGACCACGTCGAAGCCCATGTCTCCCGGCCGCGCCACGCCCATGATGGCGTTCAGGTTGGCGCCGTCGTAGTAGAGGAGACCGCCCGCCTCGTGGACCAGGCGCGCCACCTCCAGGATCCGCCGCTCGAAGAGGCCCAGGGTGTTGGGGTTGGTGAGCATGAGGCAGGCCACGTCGTCCCCCAGCAGGGAGCGCAGGTGGTCCAGGTCCACGCATCCGTCGGGAGCCGAACGCACCGTCCGCACCTCGTAGCCGGCCAGCGCCGCCGAGGCCGGGTTCGTGCCGTGGGCGGAATCCGGGACCAGGACCACCCGGCGGTCGGCACCCCGCCGCCGGTGCCACGCGCGCACCATGAGGAGGCCCGCCAGTTCGCCCTGGGCCCCCGCCGCCGGCTGAAAGGTGAAGTGCGCCATACCCGTGAGCTCGGCCAGGGACCGCCCCAGCTCCCACACGAGGCGCAGGGCTCCCTGGACGCCGTCCTCCGGCGCCAGGGGGTGCAGCCGGGCGAAGCCGGGCAGGGCCGCCGCCTCCTCCCCCAGACGCGGGTTGTGCTTCATGGTGCAGGAGCCGAGCGGGTAGAAGCCGGCGTCCACCGAGTGGTTGGAGCGGGCGAGACGGGTGTAGTGGCGCACCAGCTCCGGCTCGCTCACCTCGGGCAGGCGCGGCGGCTCCCGCCGCAGCCGCGCCGCGGGCAGCCCGGCCGGCGCCGCCAGGCCCGGCGCGTCTCCCGTCCGCACGTCACCGGCGCCCGTGCCCGGCCGCCCCTTCTCGCAGAGCAGGGGCTCGCCGGCGGCGCCTAGGAGCCCCGGCGTCCCAGGTAGGTCTCCCACCGGTCGGCGTGGCCCTCCTCGTCCGCCAGGATCCGCTCCAGGAGAAGCCGGGTGGTGTGGTCCCCCTCCTCCGCCGCCAGGCGGATGTGGTCCCGGTAGCGCGCTATGGCCTCCTCCTCCCCCTTCAGGTCGTCCTCCACCATGCGCCGCAGGTCGCCTCCCTTGGCGAAGGGCATGATGGTGGTGGTGGGCTCCCCTCCCAGGTACACTATCCGCTCCGCCAGGAGCGCCAGGTGCCGCATCTCGTCCAGGGCCGTCTTCTTGAAGAGCTCCAGGAGGAAGGGGCTCTCGGGCCCCTCCCCCGTGAAGTGGTGCCACAGGTACTGCATGATGGCTCCCAGTTCCCCCGCAAGGTCCTCGTTCAAGGCCGCCACGATCCGCTGCCTGTTCACTGCCACCATCCCCCTCCTTGATCTTGGCCACCCGTGCCGTGGCCGCGCCGACCCGCGCGCCGCGGTGCCCGGCCGTGCCGGGCCAGGGAAGCCGCCCACCCCCGGATGTCCTCCTCCGTCCTGGCCCCCGTCACGCAGACGAGGAGGGTCTCGCCCAACTCGGGGTACCAGCGGCCGGCGTCCAACCCGCCCAGGAAACCGTCGGCGGCCATGCCCGCCAGCACCTCCCCGGCCGGCCGCCGCAACGGCAGGACGAACTCGTGGAAGAAAGGCCCCCCGAAGAGGGGGGCGAAGCCGGCTTCCTCCGCCAGGCGCCGCGCCAGGCGCGCCCCCGCCAGGCACCGCTCGGCCTCGCGCCGGAGACCGCGCGGTCCCAGCCACGCCATGTAGGCGGTGGCCGCCACGGCGTTGAGGGCCTGATTGGTGCAGATGTTGGAGGTGGCCCTCTCCCGGCGGATGTGCTGCTCCCGGGCCTGGAGGGTGAGGACGTAGCCCTTCCGGCCGCGCCTGTCCACCGTGGCCCCCACGATCCTCCCCGGCAGCTGCCTCAGGAGATCCCGCCGCGCCGCCATGAACCCGAGGTATGGCCCCCCGAAACTGAGGGGGAGGCCAAGAGGTTGCCCCTCCCCCACGGCCACGTCGGCCCCCCAGCGCCCGGGCGGCTCCAGGACGCCCAGGGCGAGGGGATGGCAGGCCGCCACCACCATGGCCCCCGCCGCGCGGGCCAGGCGGACCAGCTCCTCCACGGGCTCGAGCCGGCCGAAGAAGTTGGGCTCCTGGAACAGGACGGCCGCCACGTCCTCCCCGAGGGCGGCGCCCAGCCCCGCCGCCTCCGTGGCCCCCGCTCCCTCATCCCCCGGCGGTGCGTAGCCCACCTCCTCCAGGGCGATGCCGGGCCCCGCCAGGTAGGTGGCCACCACCCGCCGCCAGAGGGGGTTGACGGTCCGCGACACCAGGACCCGCCTCCGCCCCGTGGCGCGACAGGCCAGGAGGGCGCCCTCGGCCAGGGCGCTGGCACCGTCGTAGAGGGAGGAGTTGGCCACGTCCATGCCCGTCAGCTCGCAGATGGCGCTCTGAAACTCGTACAGGGCCTGCAGGGTGCCCTGGCTGACCTCGGGCTGGTAGGGAGTGTAGGCCGTCAGGAACTCCCCCCGCTGCACGAGCCACCTCACCACCGCCGGCACGTAGTGGTCCTCGGCGCCCCCGCCGGCGAAGCAGACGAGCCGGCTGCCCCCGTTGGCGGCGGCCAGGTCCTCCAGGTAACGGGCCACCTCCTGCTCCGGTTGGGGCGGGGGCAGCGCCAGGGACCGCCCGAGACGCACCTCGGCGGGGAGGTGGGCGAAGAGGTCCTCCTGGGCCTCCCTACCCAGAGCGGCCAGCATGGCGCGGCGATCCTCCTCCGAGTGGACCAGGTACACCTCACTCGTCCACCAGTCGTCCGTAATCCTCGGCGCTCAGGAGCCCCTCCAGCTCCCCGGCGTCCCGGATCTCCAGCTCCACCATCCAGCCGCCGCCGTAGGGGTCCTCGTTCACCAACTCCGGCCGCTGCCGCAGCTCCTCGTTGACCCGGACCACCCGTCCGCTGACGGGGGCGTAAACGTCGGACACGCTCTTGACCGACTCCACGGCGGCCATGGGCTTGCCCGCCGACACCTCCTGCCCCTCGGCCGGCAGGTCCACGAAGACCACGTCCCCCAGTTGCCCCTGGGCGTAGTCGGTGATGCCCACGGTGCCGCGGCTCCCCTCCACCCGCAGCCACTCGTGCTCCCGGCTGTAGAGCAGGTCACCGGGCCTCTCCCCCGCCAAACCCCTCACCTCCCTGCGCCACCGGGTTCCCCGCCCAACCGCCGCGAACCATGCCCCGAAGGCGGGTCCCGCGACGGCGGCTTCCCCCTCTCGCGGGCGGACGTCAGCTGGCGACGCCCGACCCGCCCGAGCCACGTCTGGACCCGCCGTGGCCGCGTCCGCCGGGCCCAGGCCGTCACGACGGCCGGCGGTAGAAGGGCGGCGCCACCACCGCCGCCCGCACCGTCCGACCCCTCACCGCCACGTCCAGAAACCCGGACCTGCCGGCGCCGCTCCTCACCAGGGCCAGGGCAACGGCCCCGCCCAGGGTGGGTGCGGGACCGCCGCTGGTCACGGTGCCAACGGGCTCGCCCTCCTCCAGGACGGGATGACCGCTCCGCGGGATGCCGCCCGCCTCCACCCGCTCCAACCTGAGCCCCACCAGGCGCCGCGCCGGGCCCCGCTCCCTCTCGGCCGCCAGGGCTTCCCGGCCCACGAAGTCCTTGGTCCAGCACACGAAGCGTTCCAAGCCGGCCTCCAGGGGGCTCACGTCCTCCCGGAGCTCGTGGCCGTAGAGGGGAAGCCCCGCCTCCAGGCGCAGGGTGTCCCTGGCCCCAAGCCCCGCCGGCTCCAGGCCCTCCCGCCGCCCCGACTCCAGGAGGCGGCGCCAGACCGCCGGCGCCGCGGGGGCGGGCACCATTATCTCAAAGCCGTCCTCGCCGGTGTAACCCGTCCGCGCCGCCAGGGCCGGCGCCCCGGCCAGCTCTCCCTCGGCCACGGCAAAGCGGGCCAGCCCCTCCCACCTCCCGCCCGCGCCGGCGAGGATGGCCGCCGCCCGCGGTCCCTGGAGGGCCACCAGGGCCGTCGCGCCCGTCACGTTGGTCACCGCCGCGCCGGGCGCCGCGTTGTCCTCCATCCACCGCCGGTCGCGCACCGCGTTGGCGGCGTTCACCACCAGGAGGAAGCGCTCCTCGCCCAGCCGGTAGGCGATCAGGTCGTCCAGCACGCCACCCGCCGGCGAGCACAGGAGGGTGTACCTCCCCCGGCCGACGGCCAGGCCTTCCACGTCCGCCGTCAGCAGCCTGTCCAGGGCGGCCGCCGCGCCCGGCCCCGTCACCTCCAGCCGGCCCATGTGGGAGACGTCGAAGAGACCGGCCCTCTCCCGCACGGCCCTGTGCTCCCGCAGAATCCCGCCGAAGGAGAGGGGCAGCTCCCAACCGGCGAAGGAGGTGAAACGCGCCCCCGCCGCCACGTGCTCGGCGTGGAGCGGCGTCCGGCGGCCGGCCCCCCCTTCGGCGTCAGGCACCCCTTCTCCGTCCGGCACTCTCGTCCTCACCCCGGTCCTCCCCTTCACCCGGCGCCTC
Organism: uncultured Eubacteriales bacterium; assembly: GCA_964467515.1. Taxonomy (GTDB): domain Bacteria; phylum Bacillota; class Sulfobacillia; order DYIH01; family JBBIPI01; genus CAYXQP01. Next base: position 11,226 of record CAYXQP010000012.1, read on the forward strand.
CCCAGAAGGCAGACCCGCCCGCCGCAGGTACAGCCGCCGCAGCACTCCGGTCACCGGCCCGGGCCGGCCTTCCCCCAGCGAGCGTCCGGCCACGGCCACCAGCGGCGTCACGCCGGCCAGGGCGCTGGTGACGAAGGCCTCGTCGGCCGCCAGCAGGTCCTTCAACCGGTAACGGCCCTCCTCCACGGGCAACAATCGCCGGGCCTCCTCCAGCACCACGGCGCGCGTGACGCCGGGCAGCACGCCGCAGGCCAGTTCCGGCGTGCACAGCCGCCCTCCCCGCACGAAGAAAAGGTTGGCCGCCGCCCCCTCCGCCAGTTCCCCCCGCTCGTTGAGGACCAAGGCCTCGTCGGCTCCCGCCGCCCCGGCCTCCAGCCGGGCCAGCACGCTGGGGAGGTAGGACAGCGACTTGACGGCCGCCAGCGGCGAGGATGAATCCCGCCGCACCCGGGCCACCACCGCGTGCCACCCCCTCACCGCCGCCTGCGCGGGATAGACCCCGCCCGGCGCCGCCACCGCCACCACCGTCGGCCTGCCCGCCGGCGGTGCGAAGGCCCCTCCCTCCCCCGCCGTCAAGGCCAGGCGGAGCACGCCGTCCGTGACACCACCCCGACGCACCGCCTCCTCGGCCAAACGGCCCAGCTCCTCCCGCGACCGGTCCAGCGCCAGGCCGATGACCGGGGCCGAGCGGAGGAGCCGCTCCAGGTGCCGGTCCAGAAAGGGCAGCCGCCCGGCCACCACGCGCACCGTCTCGAAGAGGCCGAAGCCGTGCCAGAACCCCCGGTCCCCCAGCGGGACCCCCGCCATCTCCCGCGGGAGCCATCTCCCGTTCACGTATGCTTCCCCGGCCGCGTCGCCACCTCCTCCTCCGGCCGGTCCGCCGCACCCGCCTCCCCGAGGCACGCCAGGAGGGCAGCCGCCTTCACCTCGGTTTCCGCCAGCTCCGCGTCCGGATCGGAGCCGGCGGTGATGCCGCCGCCCGCGTGCACGTGGACGCAGCCCCCCGAGAGGAAGATGCTCCGGATGAGGATGTTTAGCTCCAGCGAGCCGTCCAGGCCCACGAAGCCCAGGCTGCCCGTGTAGAACCCGCGGCGCACCGGCTCCAACTCGTCTATGACCTCCATGGCCCTCAACTTGGGGGCCCCGGTGATGGACCCCCCGGGGAAGGCGGCCGCCAGGAGGTCGGCCCAGTCGCAGTCCTCGCGGAGAACCCCTTCCACGGTGGCCACCAGGTGGTGGACGGAGGGGTGGCTCTCCAGCGTGAAGAGGGCGGGCACCCGGACGCTGCCGGGCCGGCACACCCGGCCCAGGTCGTTGCGCTCCAGGTCCACGATCATGAGGAGCTCGGCCCGATCCTTGGCGCTGGCGCAGAGCTCCCGCGCCAGGGCGGCGTCGCGCCGGGGGTCGGCGGCCCTGGGCCGCGTGCCCTTGATGGGGCGCGTGACAACACGCCCGGCGGCGTCGCAGCGGAGGAAGAGCTCCGGCGACGAACCGGCCACGGCCAGGCCCGGCCCTTCCACGAGACCGGCGAAGGGCTCCGGATTGACCGCCCGCAACCGCCGGTAGAGACCCAGGACGTCACCGGACCAGGGAGCCCGGAACCGCCGGGAAAGGTTGACCTGGTACACCTCGCCGGCGGCGATGCGCTCCCTGGCCGCCCGCACCGCCGCGCGGAAACCCTCCCCGTCCAGACTCCATCCCCCGGCTCCCATGGCCTCGTCCTCCGCCCTCGGCGCAGACATGGGCCAGGCGCCTCCCACCGCCATCCCCCGCCTCAGCCCGCGCCACCCTGGACCAGCAGCAGCCCCGTCATCGCCGGCGTCCGGCGGCGCAGCCGGCCACCGGGCTGGCTCCACCTCCTCGCGCCAGCGGATGCGCCCCGCTTCCTCCCGCCAGGCCCAGAGCCTCCCGGCCACGTGGTCCGAGGTCCACCCCTCCCGGAAGAGGAGGCAGACCAGGTCGGGCACGTCCTGCTCCCGCCTGGCTCGCTGCAGGCGACCCTCGGCGGAGAAGCCCAGGTCATAGGCCAGGAGCAGCAGTAGCCGCACCCCCGGCGGGCCCCCCGCCCCGCTGCCCGCGTCCGCCCCGGGGGGTTGCCGGGAAAGCCGTGCCTCCCCCCAGAGGCGGCGCAGGAGGTCCCACGGCGCGCCCGTCACCTCGGAGCTGCGGCCGCGCCTTTCCGTCAGCCGTCCCCGCCCCGCCCGCCACACCAGGACCAGGTCCGGGTCCGCCCCCACGAAGGACCACCGGGCCCACGCCGACCCGCGGGCCGCGCTGTCGAGCCAGAAGGTCCAGCCCGACCCGCCGCGCGAGGCGGCGTACAGCCCCGCCAGCCCCGCTCCGCCGGCACCGCGCGCCACGGCCCCACCTCCGCCGCCATCTTACACCAGCCGCCACGGCCGTTGCCGGCAACATGCTCGTATAAAAGCGTCGGCAGGTACCAACCCCGCCGCGGGCAACGGCACCCGGCGAGTCCGGCCCGATGTCCGCCGCCCACCTCAGTACCGCCGCGGGACCACGGAGGCGTCCGCCCTGGCGGAGAGCCCCACCGCCGCCCGCCCCACCGGCATCACCAGGGGAAGACGCACCCTCAGCTCGACGAAGACCGTGGGATCCACCAGTCGCCTCCCCGTCACAGGGTGGCGGGCGGGCTCCGCGGCCGAGGCGTTGACGACCTCGACCCGAACGGTCCGCTCCAGTCCCGGGAAGGACTCGTCCAGGTTGGCCAGCGCCACCTCCTCGGCCCACCGGCGGGCCTGCTCCGGAACCAGGCGCCTCTCCCCCTCGGCCAGGCGCTCCAGGTCCAGCTCCAGGACCCCCGCCAAGGCCGCGGTGTCCGCGATTCCCGCCAGGACGGCCTTGCCGGCAAAGGCCCGACCCGCCTCCACCACCAGGTCCAACGCCGCCAGGAGGACGGGAAGGCTCAGGACCACCCAGACGAGAACGGCCCCCCTCTCCGCGACCCGGCGGCCGCCCCCCGGGCGAGGGGCGGGCGGCTCCGCCCTCACGGTGCCGCCCCGCCCAGGAACTCGCTCCTGCCGAGGAGGGTCGCCCCGAGCCGCACGTCCCCCAACCCCAGCCAGCGCAGCAAGGGCGTGCGGGCCGCGTAGCGGTGGGACACGGTGACCCTGATGACCGTCCCGTAGTGGGCCGTGCGCGGGCTTACGGCAATGGCGGTCCGGTCGGGCTCCAGACCGCCGGCCCGCAACTGCTCCTCCATTACCCGGATGGTTCGGTCCGACTCCCCTCCGTCCACGATGGCCTGCCGGAGCCCGGTCCGCGCCGCCTGAGCCAGGACCAGCTTCGCGTTGAGGAGCAGGCCCAGCTCCACCGCGGCAAAGGTGAGCAGGATCAGCAGGCCGGCCACCACCGCGAACTCCGCCGTGGCGGCGCCGTCCCCCGCCCTGGATCCGTCACGGAGACGATGGAGCAGTCTCAACCCCGCCACCCCCTCGCCAGTCGCCCCGCCCGGCCCACCAGCCCGCGGGCCGGCGAGCGTGGGCCGAGCCGTCACAGGGAATCCCGCGGATCCCTCGCCCTCAGGTGCCGTTCAGGTTGTTGATGATCGTCTGCAGCTTCGCGTTGAGGGCGCCGCCCAGCGTGGTCAGGGTCCCGATCAACGTGATCACCACCAGAGCCAGCAAAAGGGCGTATTCCGCCGTCGTGGCCCCCCGTTGTCCCGTCAGCCAGCCAGCCCGGCAGGCCCTGAGCCAGAGCCGCCACCACCCCGGAAAGATCATCCGCCTCACCTCCTTCCAGGCTCGGATGCCCCGCGGCCCCCCGTCACCACGGGCTCCGCAGGAACTGGAGAACGTTGGGCAGCACCAGGAGGAGGAGCAAGGGCGGGAAGAAGAAGAGGATGCCCCAGAGCCCCAGCTTCACGGGCAGCAGGGTCATCTTGAGCTCCAGGTCCTGTCGCTGGCGCCGGCGCAGATCTCCCGCCAGCTGCCGCAGGCTGTCGGCCAGGGGCGTGCCGAAGCGCTGTCCCAGCCGCAGCCCGCGCACCAGGGACCGCCACTCCTCCTCCAGGCCCGTCGCCGTCCTCGCCTCCATGGCCTCCACCAGCGTCATGCCCATCCCCAGGTCGCGGAGAACGGCCGCCAGCACCGGTCGCAGGCGCCCGCGAGCCTGGAGGGAGGCCTCCTCCACCGCCCGCCTCAAACCCACTCCCGCCTCGACCTCCAGGATGAGGAGGTCCAGCCAGGCCGCCAGCTCCCGCCTGGCCTCCGCCGCGTCCTCCCCGCCCACCGCGCGCAGGACCATGCCCAGAATCCTCCGGATCGCCTCCCACCCTCCAGGCAGCGGACCGCTCGGCCGGCCGGCTGGGTTCCCTCCCTCGCGGGGCGGCGCACCCGGCGCCGTGACCGCGCCCTCACCGGCTCCCGCATCGCCTCCGGCCCTCCTTCCTCGCAGGGATCCGAAGGACCGGCAGACCATGCTCGTCGCCCCCGCCGCAGCCACCGCCAGCACCAGGGACTCGTCCAAGGGTCTCGCCTCCTCACCAGTCCGCCCTCAACACGCGCGCCGACCTGGCCACCAGCCATGAGCCCAGGGACCAGGAAACCACGGCGTAGCCGGCCGCCAGGCGCCCCACCGGTTCGGCCAGGAGCGGCCGGAGCATCTCGGGCGCCGCCAAGAGCAGGTAGGCCACCATGCCGAAGGGAAGGCAGGCCAGGAACCGGGCGGTGAAGCGAGCCTCGCCGCTCTTGGCCAGGGCTTCCCTGCGCAGGAGGCAACGTTCCCGGTGATCCTCCGCCAGCCGCAGGCACGCCGCGGCCAGGTCTCCTCCCTGCCGCTGCTGCAGGCCGCAGGCCCTGGCCAGGAGCACGAGGGTCGGGGCCCCCTCCTCCCCCAAAACGAACCGGAGGGAGGAAGCCAACGTGTCGCCCCCCGCGTAGCCCTGCAGCACGCGCTCCCAGATCTCCCGCCACACGCCGTCGGCCGAGGCGCGCAGCATCTCCACGGCCTGAAGGAGCCCAAGACCGGACCGCAATAGCTCCGCCAACTCCAGGAGTACCCCGTCCAGGCTCTCCTCGATGACGCGCAGGCGCTTCCGCCGCAGTAGGCGGCGCCGCCAGCCGGCGACGAGACGCTCCGCCCAGCCGGGTTCCCCCTCGGGGAGGCCGGCCAGGCGCCGCACGCACCTGAGGGCCTCCCGGCGGCGATCGGCCAAGAGGCGAAGGCAACCGGCCACCAGGAGGGTCGCGGCCGCCCAGGCCCCCAGGGCGACGAGAGCCTCCTCCATCCCTGATTCCCCCTCACGCCGCCTCCAGCTCGACGCCGGCCTGGGCCGCCTTGAGCCGCACACGTGCCGGGATGGCCGTCGGCAGGCGCCTGAACTCGCCGGTCAGGGCGCCGGACCCGTCGAGCCCGGTCGGTTCGAACCGGAAGACCTCCCTGACCCCCCAACCGCCTCCCTCTTGGACCACCACCGCGACGCCGACGATCCGCCGGGAACCGTCGCGCAGTCTGGCCTGCTGGACCACCACGTCGGTGGACGATACGAGCTGGCGGAGGATGGCCTCGTGGGGAACGTTCTCCCCCGCCATGAGAGCCATGGCTGCCACCCTCTCCAGGGCGTCGCGGGGGCCGTTGGCGTGGACCGTGGTGAGACAGCCGTCGTGACCGGTGTTGAGAGCCTGGACTAGGTCGAAGGCCTCGGCCCCTCGCACCTCCCCGATGACGATCCGGTCGGGGCGCATGCGCAGGGCGTTGCGGAGCAAGGCCCTGATGGTCACCTCCCCCTTGCCCTCGGCGTTGACGGGGCGCGCCTCCAGGGAAACCACGTGGGCGCGTTGCAGTCTCAGCTCGGCGCTGTCCTCGATGGTGACCACCCGCTCCCCGTCGGGCACGAAGGCGCTCAGGGCATTGAGGAGAGTCGTCTTGCCCGACCCGGTGCCGCCCGCCACCAGGACGTTGCAGCGGCTCCGCACCGCCGCCACGAGGAAGCCGAGCATCTCGGCCGTGCACGCGCCGGACGCCACCAGTTCCTCGGCACTGAGGAACCGCCGCCGAAACTTGCGGATGGTGATGTAGGGTCCGCCCACCGCCACGGGCGGTATGACCACGTTGACCCGGGAACCGTCGGGCAGGCGGGCGTCCACCAGAGGCTGCAGTTGGTCGAGACGCCTCCCCAGGGGAGCCACCATGCGCTCGATGACCGCCATCAGGTGCTCCCGATCCCGGAAGGAGACGGGCGCCCGTTCCAGGCGCCCCCGCCGCTCCACGTACACGGCCCCGGGGCCGTTGACCATCACCTCGTCGACCTCTTCCTCCTCCAGCAGGTGGTGGATGGGTCCGAACCCGCCCAGCTCGCAGGCTGCGAGGTCAGCCAGCCGGTCCCTCTCGCCGGGGTCCCAGGCGATCCCCTCGCTGGCGAGAAGGTGGGCGATGCGCCTGCGCAAGCGCCGGCCTGCCTCCGCATCCTCCCGCGCCCTGGTGAAGAGGTCGGACTCCTCTTCCATCCGGCGTCGCACCAACGCCAGCAGCTCCAGCTCCTCCATGCTCTCCCCCCTCACGGTCCGCATCCCGACCGCCCGGCCGGGCGGCGGGCAAAGCTATCCCTACGTGCGCACGGGAGCTGAACGTGGCCGCATCTGCGGGACGGGTGGAGGATCAGAACCCGGCCCAGCGGGCCTCTCCCTCGCCCCCGTCGGCTCCGCCCCGGAACGGCCCCCGCCACCAGCGACCGCCCCGTCCGGTCCCCTTTTCCCCCGTGCCCAGCACCAGCTCGGCGAGCCGGGCAACCGCCCTGCCCCCGGGTGAGAGCAGGGCCGCCCATCCGGCCAGGCCCATGGCCGCACCCCCCCGGTGCGCCAGCAGCCTGTCCTCGGGAACGGCCAGAACCGGCCGCACCCCCAGGACCTCCATGATGCCGGCGGCCCGGACCAGGCTCCGGCCCGCCCGATTGAGAACCGGCAACACCCTCGCCGCCTGGGCCGCCCCCCGGCTGCCCAGGACCGTCAGAGTGAGGCGCGCCTGCCGGAGCGAGGCCGGGTCCGGGAGAGTGGGGACCAGGAGGTGCGTGGCCGCCGCCAGGAGGGGCGCCAGGCGCTCGTCCGCCACGTCTCCCCCGGTGTCCGCCACCACCACCCGGTACCGGCGCCGCCCCCAGCCGAGGAGGTCCTCCAGGTGGGGCACCGTCACGCCGGCGGCCGTCTCCGGCCGGCGCGGGCCGGGCAGAAAGTCCACCCCGGGCGGGAGCCTCCTGACGCAGCGGGCCAGGAGGCCCAGGTCCAGCCGCTCTCCGGAGGCGGCCAACTCGGTCAGGTCCGCGCCCGGCGGCGCGTTGACATAGGTCTCTAGGTCGCCGCAGGAGAGATCCAGATCCAGGAGCAACACCTGTCCCGGCATCCTTCTGCCCAGGCAGGCGGCCAGAAGGGCCGCCAGGACGCTCCTCCCCACACCGCCCTTGTTGCTAACCAGCACCGCCACGACGCCCGGCGCACCGCCCACCGACTGGTCCCAGCACGCCGGCGGCGCAGCCTGGCGCCCCCAGGCCTGCTCCCGCAGCCACGCCTCGCCGGCCGCATCCGGGCCGCCACCCCAAGCCCAGGGCTCGGCGCCGCGCACCGGCCCGGAGGGCTGAAGAAGGTCCTCCAGGGCCCTGGTCACGGCCTCGGCGTCGTAAGGGGGGCGGAACACGGCGGCCGCGCCGGCCTGCTCCAGGGCGGCCGCGTCCTCCACCCCGCTCAGCACGACGACGGGGCAGCCGGGCACCGCCAGGCGCAGACGGGAGACGGCGGTGACCAGGCTCCCCTCCTCACCCGGGCGCGCGCCGAGGAGGACGGCCCCCGGCCGCCCCAGGGCCGCCAGGGGGAGAAGGTAGTCCAGCGAGGCGACCCTGGCCGCCACGGGCAGACCTCGCCGTGCCAGCAACTCCGCCACCTCGTCGCACCCGGCGGCCAGGATGGGCGCCTGTGGTCCGTCTCTCATGGTCTCCCACCCCCGGGACCCGACGACGGTCCACCCCACCGCGGCAGCACCTGCACCTGTCCGGAAGCCAGGGCCTCCAGCAAACCGGCGGCCTCTCTCTCGTCCACCTCGACGACAAGGCCCACTATGCGCCCGCCACTCCGCGCGCCGGTCCGCTCCCGGTCCACCCCCACCACCCGCACACCGGCCCCGGCCAACCGCGCCACGGGCGGCTCCTCCCGTCCGCCCGCCACCACCAGCAGGCTCACGGCCGCTCCCGGGTGAACGAAGCCCTCGGGATAACCGGGCGCCGGCAACGGCACATAGAGAAGGAGACCGCCGCTCCCTCCCGGACCCAGCCCCCCGGTGAACTTGCTGGGGAGCAGCTGCTCGCCTGCCCGGACGAAGGTGGCCACCTCCCTGTCCCGCACGTCCTCGACCCGCCGGTAAGCCTCGGGGTGGACGGCCAGGCGGGGCAGCCGCACCACCCTGACCTGGCCGGGACCAACCACGTCCCCGGGAGCCAGGTCCACCGCCGCGACCGCCACGGCCACCCCGGGCTCCAGCGCCCGCACGTGGGCGAAGACAAGGCCGCCCACCATCAGGCCCACCGCCAGACTCGTCGCCGCCCCGCTGTATCGCTGCCAACTCATGGGTCCTCGCTGCCAAGCATATCCATCGACGGCCAGGTTGTCAATAGTATTTCTAGCGTGATATGTCTCTCATGCCAGTTGAGAGGAAAACCGGGCGGCCTCGGCGAATTCTTAGGTATAATCCTCCATTGATGGGAGCGTGAGACCATGTCCGCAGCGAGGTGCCTGGCGATTCCCCTCTTCTCTATCTTGATCCTCGCGTCCGACACGGCGCCCGCCCTGGCCGCCGATCCGCCCTACTCGGACGTCTTCCGCTGGGACTGGTTCTACAACTACGTGGAGGTCCTCCGGCAGGAGGACATCACCGACGGCTACTACGGCTGGATCTGGAACTCGCGCGGCATGGTCTACGTCTGCTATTACTCCCCCTCCTCCGCCATGACGCGGGCCGAGTATGTCCTCATGATGGCCAAGGCCTTCCGCCTCCAGCCCGCACCGGCCGGGCGGCTCCCCTTCCCCGACGTCCCCCCGGGGCTCCTCCTCTACGACCGCATACCCGCGCGTCCCTGGCTGGCGGCCGCCTACGAGCAGGGCTTCGTCGCCGGCCGGGACGACGGCCGCTTCTACCCCCAGAGCCCCATCCGCCGCGACGAGGCGGTGGCCGTCCTCGTGCGGGCGCTGGGCCTGGGAGGCTTCGCCGCCAGCCTGCCCGCCGAGGAAAGGGAGCGCCTCCTGGCCCCCTTCCGGGACCACGGCTCCGTGGAGGGATCCCTCGTCCCGGAGATCGCCCTGGCCGTCAAGCTGCGGATCCTGGTGGGCTACCCCGACGGCACCCTGCGCCCGGCCAACTACATCCGGAGGAGCGAGGCGGCCGCCGTCATCTTCCGGTCCACCCTCTTCCAGCTGAGCGCCTCGCCCAACCCCTTCACCCCCGACGGCGACGGCGTGCAGGACGAGACCACCTTCACCTCCCGCACCCTCAAGAACCGCTCGGTCGTGTCCTGGCAGGCCTTCGTGGGCACCCTGGCCGGCCAGCCCCTGCGCACCTTCAACCGCGGCGGCTCGTCCCGGCCGCCGGCCGGCTGGAGCTGGGACGGGCGCGACGACGCCGGCGTCCGGCTTCCCCCCGGCACCTATTATTACTGGGGATGGGCGCGGGACCAGGCAGGCAACCAGTTTCCCGCGCCCATGAAGCCCATCGTCCTGGAGGAGCGCACCCTCTCCGCCTCCGTCAACCCCACCGTCGTGGAACCCGGGGGCGCGGTGATCGTCCGCGCCCTCACGGCCGGCCGCGCCACCGCCGTTACCGCGTCCGCCGCCTGGGAGCGGCTCACCCTCACCCCGGCCCAGCCCCCGGCGGCTTACGCCAACACCTGGAGCGCCTCCCTCGTCGTGCCCCCGGACGCCAGCCCGGGAATCCACCGGCTCACGGTGGCGGCCGCCTTTCCCGACACCGCGCGGAGCCTGACGCTGTCCCTGGAGGTCCGGCCCCTCCTCTCCCTGGAGCCCGGCCTCGAGCCCAACCCGGCCGTGGCCGGGCGGCCCGTGACGGCCACCGCCAGGACGTCGCCCAACGTGGAGCGGGTGCGGGTGCGCTGGCCCTGGGGCTCCGAGCAGGACCTGACCCCGGACGGACACGGGGGGTGGCGCGGCCAGACCGCCATCCCGCCCGCTTTCCCGGCGGGAGCCCATTCCGTGACCTTCACCGCCTGGGCCCCCCAGGCCAGGAAGGAGGCCGCCGTCACCCTCATGGTGCGGGCCTCCGGCTTGGAGTCGGTGGAGTTCGTCCTCACCGACTGACCGGCGCCGGCTGGGGCGCTGCCTCCCGGGGCGCCACCGCCGGACGGCCGTCGGGCGGTGGCCCGGAATCAGCCCTGCCCGCCGAGGACCTTGAGGAAGTAGAGAACGGCCGGCCCCAGGAGGACGACGAAGATGGCCGGGAAGATGAAGAACACGAGGGGGAAAAGGAGCTTCACGGGGACCTGGCGGGCGCGCTCCTCGGCGCGCTGACGGCGGCGGGAGCGCATCTCCCCCGCCTGGATCCGCAGGACATGGGCCAGGCTGGTGCCAAGCCGCTCCGCCTGCACGATGGCCGCCGTCACCGTCCGCAGGTCGGGCAGGTCCACGCGGGCGGCCAGATGGCGCCACGCCTGCTCGCGCGTGGAGCCCAGGTTCATCTCCATGAGGGTGCGCGCCAGTTCCTCCGTGAGAGGGCCGGGCAGGCGCTCGCTCAGCTTCTGCACGGCGCCGTCCAGGCTGAGCCCCGCCTCCACGGCCACGCACAACAGGTCGAGGGCTTCCGGGAGGGATCTCTGGATCGCCGTCCGGCGCCGCTGCACCGCGCTCCCGAGCCAGAAGGAGGGGAGGCCCGCCGCCGCGCCCGTGCCCACCACCCAGAGAGCCGTCCGGACGGCGGGGCTGAGCCCCGAGACGTTGCCGGAGGCCAGGACCCAACCCAGGATCCCGGCTCCCGCCAGCCCGGCCAGCACCACCAGGACCACGAAGGAACCGGCGTCCATGGGTTCCCCCGCCTGGCGGAGGCGCTGGTCCAGCTTGGCCCGCCAGCCGCCCGGCGTCCACCGCAGGACCAGGTCGCGCAACCGCGCCAGGGCCGGGGCCAGCACGCGGCGGGAGAGGGGCTCGCTCAGGTCGGGATCGCCGGCGGCCGCGGCGGCGCTCCGCTCCGCCGCCTGCCGCAGGGCCCGTATGCGCGCCCTCACCACCGCCTCGGATTCGCCCGGAGCGAGGAGGAAGGAAGCCAGCGCGGCCGCCGTGGCGAAGGTGAAGAGGAGGACGGCGCTCTCCACCAGGGTCCCCATGGTCCCCCTACACCTCCACCCGGACGAGCCGCCTGATGATGGCCACGCCGACCGCCTGGAGGGCAACGGCGGCCAGTAGCAGCGCCCGGCCCAGGGGCTCGCGGAAGAGGACGCCCGCGTAGCCCGGATTCACCACCATCACGAAGCCGCCCAGGGCAAAGGGCAGGCTCCCCACGATCCAACCGGACAACCTCCCCTGGGCCGTCAGGGAACGCACGTCCGCCTCGACGCGCCACCGCAGGCGCACCATCTCCCCCACCGTGTCCAGGAGCCCCGCCAGGTTGCCACCCACCTGCCGTTGGAGCAGCACGGCCGTCACGGCCAGCTGGAGGTCCGCCAGGGGGAGGCGGTTGAGGAGATTGGCCAGGGCGTCCTCCAGGGAGATGTCCACCTGCGTCTCCCGCACCACCTGGCGCAGCTCCGCGGCGATGGGATCCGGCATCTCCTCGGCCGCCACCCCGATGGCCTGCAAGAAGGAGAATCCCGATCGGAGGGAGTTGGCCACTACGCCGAGGGCGTCCGGCAGCTGCCGGGCCACCGCCCGCAGGCGCCGCCGGCCCAGGCTCTCCACGACCAGCTCCGGCGCCACGAGGCCCACCACCCCGCCCGCGACGGCCCCCGGCGCCCCGCCCACGACGAGACCTCCGAGACCGCCGACGGCCGCCAGCCCCCACTTGGCCGCCAGGTACTCGGCCAGCCGCAGCTTCAGGCCGGCGCGGCGGAGCCTGGCCTCGGCGGAACGATGCTTGCCCCGCGTGCGCAGTCTCTGGTCCAGGGGTCGCAGCCAGGCCACCAGGGTCCTGGCCGGACCGGCCCTCTTCCCGCCCGCCTTCTCCCCCTCCCCGCCCGCGACGGCCTCCGGCGCCGCCGCCGGCTCACCGAGGCGGAGTTGGCGGATGCGGGCCAGCCGCGCGGGCACGGCGACGCGCCGCCTTCTCCGGCCCAGGGCCAGGAGAAACGCCGTCCCCGCGAAGCCGACGGCGAAGGTGACGACGAGGAGCGCCACCGGTGTCACGGTGCCCCTCCTACACCCTGCCGGCCCCGAAGAGATGGGGCGGCAAGGTGATGCCGCTCACGAGGAGCCGTTCGTAGAAACGCGGCCGGATGCCGGTGGGGCGAAACTCGCCCGTCACGCGCCCGTCCTGACCGACGCCCAGTTGGTGAAAGAGAAAGATGTCCTGGAGCACGATTACGTCCCCCTCCATGCCCTGCACCTCCGTCAGGTGCGTCACGCGCCGGCTGCCGTCCTTGAGCCGCGCCGTCTGGATGATGAGGTCTATGGCCGAGGCGATCTGTTCCCGGATGGCCCGCACCGGCAGCTCCATCCCCGCCATGAGCACCATGGTCTCCAGGCGTGACAGCATGTCGCGGGGGCTGTTGGCGTGACCGGTGGTGAGGCTCCCGTCGTGGCCCGTGTTCATGGCCTGCAGCATGTCTAGGGCCTCGCCGCCGCGGACCTCCCCCACCACGATGCGGTCGGGGCGCATGCGGAGGGCGTTGCGCACCAATTGCCTGATGGGGATCTCCCCCTTGCCCTCAACGTTGGCCGGCCTCGTCTCCAGGGAAACCACGTGGTCCTGCCTCAATTGGAGTTCCGCCGCGTCCTCGATGGTGACGATGCGCTCATCGTCGGGGATGAAGCCGCTGAGGACGTTGAGGAGGGTGGTCTTGCCGCTTCCCGTGCCCCCGCTGACGACGATGTTGAGGCGGGCCCGGACGCATGCCTCCAGGAAGGCGGCCATCTCGGCGGTGAGGCTCCCTCCCCGCACCAGGTCCTCTACGGTGAGAGGGTCCCGGGCGAACTTGCGGATGGTGAGGCAGGGCCCCTTGAGGGCCACGGGAGGGATCACGGCGTTGACGCGGCTCCCGTCCGGCAGGCGCGCGTCCACCATGGGGCTGGATTCGTCGATGCGCCTCCCCAGGGGCGCCACTATCTTTTCGATCAGGTGCAGCACCTGCCGGTCGCTCTCGAAGGTCACCGGCGCCAGCTCCAGGCGGCCGCCCCGCTCCACATACACCCGGCTGGCCGAGTTGACCATGATCTCGTTGATCTCAGGATCCTCCAGCAAGACTTGGAGGGGTCCCAGCCCCGTAATCTCGGCCAGGAGGCTCTCCGCCACCTCGTTGCGTTCGCTCAGGGTGAGGTCGTCCTCTTCCGCCAAATAGGAGACGATGAGGCGTCTCAGCTCGTCGCGCTGCTGGACGGTGACAGGGCCGGGCCCGAGGAGGGAGGGATCGGCCTCGTCGAGGAGCCTCGCCTGGAGCCTGTTCTTGAGGGCCCGGAAGCGGTCGCCGCCCATCGCCTGCCGTCCCCCTGCCACGCCGGTCGGCGGCCGGCGCCCGGCCACCGCCTGCTCCCGGTGCCCGGTGATGTCACCGCCGGCCTCGGCGCTCTTGGCCATGCGGCGCGCATAGAGGCTTCCCACTCTCCGTCACCGTCCCCCGAGCCACGAAAAGAGCAACCGCCGTCTCTGCTCCACCTTGTGCCCCTCGCTCTCCTCGTCTCCCTCTCCCCCGCCCGCGAGGAGCTGGCTGCACCGCTCGGCCAGCCGGGCCAGGCTGCCGGCGGCCAGGGTCTTGCCCCGCCGGGCGAACACCGTCTGTCCCATCTCCGCCGCCAGGGCGACGGCCGCATCCTCGGGAATGGTGAAGAAGACGGGATAACCGAGGGCGTCGGCCACCTCGGCCGTGCGCAGCGAACCGGAACTGGTGCGGTTCACCACCAGCCGGACCTTGGCCTGGCCATAGGACAGTTCCTCCACCAGGACCCGGAGCGCCTTGGCCGTGCCGTGCAGGGAGGGAAGGTCCGGGGTGGTGACGAGCAGCACCAGGTCGGCGGCGTCCAGGGCTGTCAGGGTCGCCTCCCGCAGCTCTCGCGGCAGGTCCAGCACCGCCAGGTCCCACCCCTCGCGGAGGGCGCCGAGCGCCTCGCCCACGTAATTCCGGTCGGGCTCCCGCTTGCCGTCGCCGTCCACCTCCGCCGCCTGATAGGTGAAGGGGGGGGCCGTGAGGAGGTCCACGGCGCAGGTCGGCAGTCGGGTCATGGCCTGCCGCACCCGCTCGGCCGTGATGGGCTGGCCGTCGCTGCAGAGGTCCACGAGGGAAGCACCCGGCCTCACCCCGGCCAGAACGTCCTGGGTGCCGTACTCCAGGTCCAGGTCCACGAGGGCCACCCGCCGGCCGGGGTGGGCCAGGGCCACGGCCGCGCTCAGGTTGAGGGCGATGGCGCTGGCTCCGACGCCTCCCTTGCCCCTGGCCACAGCGATCAGCCGCCCCCTCTGGGGCGGCGCGGCCTCGGGCGCCCTGCCCGCGTCGGCGGCGTTCCGCACCGCCCGCGCCAGCTCGTCCGAGGTGAAGGGCTTGACCAGGTAATCCTTGGCCCCCACCTGCATGGCCCGGCGCAGGTACTGGCGGTCGCCCTCGACGGAAACCATGACGATGCCGCAGGGAGCCTCCCGGGCGATCCGCTCGGCCGCGGAGAGTCCGTCCAGCCGTGGCATGTTGACGTCCATGAGAATCACATCCGGACGGAGGTGCCGTGCCGCCTCCACGGCTTCCTCCCCGTCCCCGGCCTCGCCCACCACCACGAAGTCGGGCTCGAGGGAGAGCATGGTCCGCATCGTGTCCCGCACGTGGGGCGAGTCGTCGGCCACCACGATCCTCACCATCCTCAACACGGAAGCCACCTCCTATGGCAGCGATTGCTCGGTAACGGTCAGCCTACCCACCGTCGGTTCGTGCACAGCGGGCCGCAGGACGAGCTGCAGCCGCCCCACCTGCTCGCCCAGTCCGAGGAGCAGGGCGTCCCGCGGCCGCACGGCCAGCGTCACGGACGTGTATTTCCTCCTGTCCCCGCCGCCCCTGGTGTCTCCGCCTTCGGCGCGCCCCAGGGCCAGCACGGCCACGTCCTCCAGGAGGAGGCTCGACCGGGAGGGGGCGTCCCGTTTCCCGGGGACGACGGCCATCACGTCCACCCTGTCGCCGACCTCGATGCGGCCGGCCACCCCGCCGACCTCGCCCACCTGGACGGTCACCGCCCTCATCCCCTGGGGAACGTGGTAGGAGAGAGCCACCTTGTTCTCCTCGAGGGCCAACATGTTCCTCAAGATCGGCTCGCCGGCGGCCGCCGGCGCCGTCAGGACCTTGCCGGCCGCGGCCTCCACCGAGCGCACCCCTCCCCTCCAGGCGTATTCCTGGGGGATCAGGCGCACCTCCAGCATCTCGGGCTTGAGCTGGGTCCGCGCCTCCAGGTTCTGCCGCGCCACCACCACCGGCACCATGGCCGGACGGGTCCGGGAGGGACCGACGGCGCTCTTCTGCAACACACCCACGTACACGGCGGCCGTGGCCGCGAGGCCCACCGCAGCGGGCACCACGATGTAGCGCAGGATGGAGCCGCGATGGAGAAGAGGCATGATCCCACCTCACCTCACAATCTGAACGGCGTCGAAGCCGAAACTGCCGCCGCCACCCTGGCCGGGAGCCACCCACCGCAGGAAGCGCCCGCAGACCGTCCCCGGATCGGCGCCAACCCCGCAATCCTCCAGGAAGAAGGCGGCGAATCCCAGCAGGGTGACGGTGTCCCTGCCCGTGGCGGAGTCGAAGGTGTCTATGACCCCCACGTACAGGAGCCGAGGCGAGCCCGGTCGCACGCTCTGCCAGTCGGACGTCGGATCGGCGGCCAGGCGCCACTGGACGGCCCGGTCCGTGGGACCGGTCATGTCGCCCGGCTGCGTCTCCAGGACGTCCCCTACCCGCACCAGGCCCGGGAAACCGAACCGGAGATTCCTTTCGTATGCCTTGGAGCCGCGGGCCCCCAGGGCGAGGGCATGGAAATTGCCGCGGGTCTGATCCCCCGGACCGACCTTGAGCGCGGCCATCTCGCCGGGCAGCAGGTCGTCCAGCGCCGTTCGCTCCACAGCCAGAGGCACCATGCCGCCATTGACCCCGTCCTCGCTCCCGCTGTGCCCGTCACCCCGGTCGGAGCCGTCCCCACCCTCGCGGTCTCCCTCCCCGCCGTCACCGTTACCGCCGTCACCGTGACCACCGTCGCCGTGACCGTCACCGTGACCACCGTCACCGCCGCACCGGGGAAGGCCCTCTCCCTCGTTGCCGCCGTCGCCGCTGTCACCGTGGCCGTCACCGTGGCCGTCGCCACCATCGCCGCGGTCGCCACTTTCGCCGTCACCGTCGGCCCCGAGGCTCTCGCCGTGGTTGTTGCCATGGCTGTCGCCGTGGCTGTCCCCGTGGCCGTCGCCTCCGTCCCCGTGGCCGT
>CAYXQP010000013.1:0-4858 GCA_964467515.1 uncultured Eubacteriales bacterium
CGCGCCCGCGACCGGTCCGCCGCCCGTGCCGGCGGCACCGGCGGGGCGCGGGGTGGGCGCCCCCGCGGTCTCCCCCTCGCCCGCCGGCCCGGCGAGGCCGACGGGGGTCGCGTTGACCACCAGGGTGGCACGCCGGACCCAGGGGGCGAGGGAGTCCGCGTCCAGCCCCAGGGCCACCAACCGGTCCTCTCCCAGCGGGCGAAAGTGGTCCACCAAGCGCCGGGCGCGCTCCGGCGTGCGATTGGCAACCGCCACCGAGGCGGCTCCCGCCGACAGGAGGGCGTGGACCACGGCCCGGGCCGCACCCCCGGCCCCGAGGACCAGGGAGTGCGCCCCCCTCGCCTCGAAGCCGGCGCCGGCCAGGGCGCGGAGGAAGCCGGGCGCGTCGGTGTTGTGGGCCCGAAAGCCGCCCTCCGTCCGCGCCAGCACGTTGGCGGCGCCGATGGCGCGCGCCGCCGCGTCGGCCTCCACGGCCAGCGCCAGCACGGCTTCCTTGTGGGGTACCGTCACGTTGGCGCCGGCGAAGCCCAGCGCATGGAGCCCTGCCACGGCCGGGCGCAAGAGGTCCGGCCGAACGGCGCAGGCCACGTAACAGGCGTCCAGCCCCTCCGCCCGGAAGGCGGCGTTGTGCATGGCGGGGGAGAGGGAGTGGGACACCGGCCAGCCCAGGATGGCGAAAAGGGTGCTGCGGGCCGTGGGCGGCGTCAAGGCGCGTCACCGAGGAGCCCGATGCGCCCCTTGCGGGCCAGATAGCGGAGCCACGCGCTCTCCAGGCGCCGGACGAGGCGCGTCCCCACGAACTCCTTGCGGCCGATGGGATTGACTAGGTAGGCCTGCATGCCGAGCCGCTTGGCCGCCAGGACGTCGGTAAAGACCTGATCCCCCACCGCCACCGCCTCCCCCGGCGCCAGGCCGAGCAGGTCCAGGGCCCGCCGCAGGGCTCCTCGCCTGGGCTTGACGGCCCGCGGGATGCCGGGTACACCGAGGCGGGCGGCGAGGCGGCCGACGCGGGCCGTGGTGTTGTTGGAGACGAGGCAGAGGGCGAGGCCGGCCGCCCGCACGCGGCCCAGCCATTCCTCCACGGAGGGGGAGAGTTCCTCCCGGTCCCAGGCCACCAGGGTGTTGTCCACGTCCAGGATGAGGGCCCGAAAGCCGCGCTCTCTCAGTTTGAGGGGATTGATGTCCGCAAGCGACGGAAATACGGCATCGGGCACGAGAAGGCGCAGGAGACCCTCGGCTTTCCGGCTCTCTCCGTGCCCCGCCAGCGCGCCCTTCCCCACGGCGGGGACATTATAGCATCCGCCGGCGGGCGGGTTCCCCTGACGGCGCTCCCGCGTATCGTGGAGTGATGGCACCTGCGCGAGCGGGTGCCCCGCACTGTGACGGGGGGTCGGGCATGGACGGCGGTCTCCTGACGCTGGCCGGCTACTGGGCGATGCGGGTCCTCTTCCTCCTCCACGGGTACATGGCGAGCCACAACGCCTTCCTCCACCCACTGAGCCGGGAGGAGGAAGCGCGGTGCCTCACGGCCATGCGGACCGGCGACCGCGCGGCCCGCGCCAAGCTCATCGAGCACAACCTGCGCCTGGTGGCCCACATCGTGAAGAAGCTGGACAACGTGGCCGAGGACGCCGAGGACCTGATCTCGGTGGGGACCATCGGCCTCATCAAGGCCATCGAGACCTTCGACCCCAACAAGGGCGCGCGGCTGGCCACCTATGCCTCCCGGTGCATCGAGAACGAGATCCTCATGTTCCTGCGGGCGGGGAGGAAGACGCGGCACGAGGTATCCCTCCAGGAACCCATCGGCGCCGACCGGGAGGGCAACGAGCTGACGCTCATGGACGTCCTCACCGACGATTCGGAGCCGGTGGCGGACGCCGTGGCGCGGCAGCAGCAGGCCGGCCTCGTGCGGCAGATGCTGGACCGGCTGGCGGGGCGGGAGCGCCGCGTGGTCGAGATGCGTTACGGGTTCCACGGCGGCCGCTGCTTCACCCAGCGGGAGGTGGCCCGCCATCTGGGCGTGTCGCGCTCCTACGTCTCGCGCATCGAGAAGAAGGCGGTCCGCAAGCTGAGCCGCGAGATCTCCCTGGACGAGAACTGAAGGGGGCCGCAAGCTAGCGGGCGGAGGAGCCGGCGGCGGCGCGCCAGGCGGCGGCCGCGCGGGCCACGTTGCGGTTGTGCTCGGCCAGGGTCACGGCGAAGCGATGGCGCCCGTCCGGCTGGGCCACGAAGTAGAGGTACGGCACGTCGGCGGGAGCGAGCACCGCCCGCAGGGAGGCCAGGCCCGGCGAGGCGATGGGCCCCGGCGGCAGCCCGGCGTGGAGGTAGGTGTTGTAAGGAGAGTCCACGGTCAGGTCGCGGTAGAGCAGCTCGCCGGTGAAGCGGCCCAGGGCGTAGCGCACCGTCGGGTCGGCGTCCAGGCGCATCCCCCTATCAAGGCGGTTCCAGAAAACGGCGGCGATGACGGGCCGCTCGGCGTCGACGCGGGCTTCCCTCTCCACCACGGAAGCCAGGGTGAGGAGGCGGTGGAGGTCGAGGCGCCGGGCGCGGGCGGGCCCCTCCAGCTCCCGCCGCCAGACGTCCCGCAGCCGACGCAGCATCATGGCGGCGAACTCCTCCGGGCGGGGATGCCCCACGAACTGGTAGGTGTCGGGGTAGAGGTAACCCTCCAGGGCCACGCGGACGGCCCGGGCGCCGGGGTGGCCGCTGGCGGGGAGGAGCTCATTCAGGAGCGAGAGGTCGGAGAAGGCCCGGAGGAAGTCCTCCTCCCGCCCGTAGCCCAGGCGGGCCAGGCGGCGGGCCACGTCGGCGGCCGTGGCGCCCTCGGGCGCGGTGAAAGAACGGCGGACCACCTGGCCCCGCTCGAGGCGCCTGATGATCTCCCACGGTGTCAGGGAGGGGCTTAACTCGTACTCGCCAGCCTGGAGGCGGCCACCCGATCCCCGCACGGCCACGAGGGCGCGAAAGCCGAAGGCGCTGCGGATGACACCGGCCCTCACCAGGAGGCTGGCTATCTCGGAGGTGGAGCTCCCCTTGGGAACCTCCACGACCACGACCCGGCGGGACGCCGGTTCCAAAGGAAAGAAGAAAAGGGGAGGGAGAGTGTAGAAGACGATGCCGAGGGCTACGCCTATGCCCAGGAGGAGGATTATGAAGCGGGTCCCCGACAAGGGGCGTCCCTCACGCCTCCGTCACTCCTCCTCATCCTCCTCGAAGTCCTCCTCCGTCTCCTCGCCCTCCTCCTCGTCGTCGAGGTCCTCGTCGTCCCACTCCTCGTCCTCCCAGTCCTCCTGGGACTCCTCCCAGACCTCGCTCACCCGGTCCCACTCCTCGTCGTCCTCTATGTCCACGAGGACGTCGTTGCCCTCGCTGTCGGTCTCGATGCGGAGGGCGAAAGCCTCGTCCTCGCTGCCGGGCTCGGCCAGGATGGCGTAGTCCTTACCCTCCACGTTGATGATATCCAGGACCTCGAACTTGTGGGACTCCCCCTGCTCGTCCGTGAGGATGACGAAGTCGCCCTCCTGCTCGAACTCGGCCACGGCCACCACCCGCTCCCCGCTCGTTTGGCTACGCCATTGTATGCCAGCCCCCCCTGCCCGTCAAGGAGAGCCGGAGTCCGCGCGGAGGCGGTCGAGAAAGCCTTGGAGGATCAGGGCGGCCGCCACCGCGTCCTGCCGGGCCCGCCACGCGCGCCGGGGAGCACCCGTCGTGCGGAGGACATGGCGGGCCTGGCGAGTGGTGAGACGCTCGTCCCACACCGCCACGGTCAGCCCCCGCTCCCGGAGTGCCCCGGCAAAGTCCAGGCTCTTTCGGGCCTGCGCCCCCAGGCTGCCGTCCATGTTGAGGGGCAGGCCCACCACCACCAGCCCCGCCCCCTGCTCGCGCGCCAAGGCCGCCACGGCCTTTGCATCGTCGGCCGGGTCGCCGCGGCGCAGCACCGTGAGGGGGCGCGCCAGCCGCCCGGTTTCGTCGCTGACGGCCACGCCGATCCGCCGGTCGCCCACGTCGAGCCCCAGACAGCGGAGCGGGGAAGGCATCTCAGGTCCCTCAGCGGACGTACCGGCCCTGCCTGAGGATGACGCTGAGCAGGGCTCCGCCCACGAACCCCCCCACGTGGGCCCACCAGGCGATGCCGCCCGTGGCGTTGAGGGCGTTGACCCCCAGGCTGGCGAGCCCGTTGGCGAGTTGGAGGAAGAACCAGAGCACCAGGAAGAAGATGGCGGGTACCTCGGCGGTGGTGAGGAAGATGCCCAAAGGCACCAGGGCCACGATGCGGGCGCGGGGGTAGTGGAGGAGGTACGCCCCCAGGACGCCGGCCACGGCGCCGCTGGCCCCGATGGTGGGCACCGTGGAGCCGGGATTGGCCAGGACGTGGGCCAGGTTGCCGGCCACGCCGGCCAGGAGGTAGAAGACCAGGTAACGACCCGGCCCCATCAGGTCCTCCACGTTGTCGCCGAACACCCAGAGGAAGAGCATGTTGCCCAGGATGTGAATCCACCCGCCGTGGAGGAAGACGGGGATGACCAGGTCCAGCACCCCCCCCTCCCCGGGACCGGGGTTGAGGACGCGCGCCGGCACGAGGCCCAGGCGGGCGATGAGTTCCTGCCGTTCCGCCAACGGCAGGGAGACCTCGTAGAGGAAGGCCAGGACCGTGGCCACGATGAGGGCCAGGTTCATGATGGGAAACCGGCGGGAAGGGATGTTGTCCCGGAGGGGGATCATGCCGGCGCGCTCCGCGCCCGGCGCACGGCCTCGACGCCCGCCGCCAGCGCCTCGGCCAGCCGCGAGGGGTCCCGGCCGCCCGCCTGGGCCATGTCGGGCCTGCCCCCTCCCCCGCCGCCCGCCACGCGGGCCG
>CAYXQP010000013.1:4868-27713 GCA_964467515.1 uncultured Eubacteriales bacterium
ACGCTCTTCCGATCTCACGCGGGCCGCCTCGTTGACGATGCGCCCGGCGTGCAGGCCCCGCTCCACCAGGTCCCGTGTCACCATGGCCAGGAAGACCACCTTGCCGTCCTGGCGCGCGGCCAGGAGCACCACCCCCGAGCCCAACCCTTCCCGGAGACGGTCGCCCAGCTCGCGCAGGGCCTCCATGCTGGCCACCGGCGCCTCCCCCGCCACCACCCGGATACCCTCGACCTCCCGGGCCGAGCGCAGGAGGCCCTCTCCCTGCTGCCGGAGCAGCTCCCGCTCCAACTGGGCCAGCCGCCGCTCCCGGGCGCGCAGGTCCGCCACGAGGGCGGCCACCCGCTCCGCCACCTCCTGAGGGACAACCCGCAGCGCCGCGGCGGCCTGCTCCAGCTCCTCCTCGGAGGCCCAGACGCGGCGCAGGGCGGCGCGGGCGGTCACCGCCTCCAGGCGCCTGACGCCGGCCGCCACGCTCTCCTGGGCCACCACCTTGAAGAGGCCCACGTCGGCCGTGTTGGCCACGTGGGTGCCGCCGCACAGCTCGCGGCTAAAGTCGCCCATGGTGACCATCCGCACCCGTTCGCCGTATTTTTCCCCGAAGAGGGCTTCGGCGCCCGCGGCCAGGGCCCCCTGGAGGTCCGTCTCCTCCGTCTCCACGGGCATGCCCGCCAGGACGCGGTCGTTCACCAGCTCCTCGACGCGGCGCACCTCCTCCGCGCTCAGGGGGCGGAAGTGGGTGAAGTCGAAGCGGAGGCGGTCCGGCGCCACCAGGCTCCCCGACTGGCGCACGTGGGCCCCCAGGACCAGCTTGAGGGCTCGGTGCAGGAGGTGGGTGGCGCTGTGGTTGCGGGCCGTGTCGCGCCGCCGCTCGCCGTCCACCACGGCCTCCACCTCCCGGCCCACCTCGAGCTCACCGGACTCTACCCTGCCGAGGTGGACGATGGCGGCCCCGAGGCGCCGCGTGTCGCGGACCGCGAAGGCGCCGCCCTCCCAGCGGAGGACGCCGGCGTCCCCCACCTGGCCCCCGCCCTCGGGATAGAAGGGTGTGACGTCCAGGACTACGGCGCCCTCGGCCCCGGCGGCAAGCCGGGCAAGGGTGCCCGCCTCCGCCGGGCCGGCCTCCCGCTCCGCGCCAGCCTCGGCGGCGGTCCCCCGCGCACCGGCCGTCCCGTCGGCCGCCGTCGCCCCCACGATGGCCGTCACCCTGGCCCTGGCGCTCAACCGCTCGTAGCCGATGAAGCGGCTGGCCGGCAGGGAGGCCGCCGCCTCCCGCTCCCCGGCCAGGGCCTCCATCCTCTGCTCGCGGTCGGCCCGCGCCCGCCGCCGCTGCTCCTCCAGGGCCCGTTCGAACCCGTCCCGGTCGACCGTGAGCCCCTCTTCCTCCGCCAGGTCCTGCAGGATGTCCACGGGCAACCCGTAGGTGTCGTAGAGGAGGAAGGCTTCCTCGCCGGCGATGCGGTCGCCGCCCCCGGCGCGCACCCTCTCCGCCACGGCGCGGAAGAGGCGCGTGCCCTGCTCCAGGGTGGCCAGGAACCGCTCCTCCTCGCCGCGCACCACCTGCTGCACCACGCCCAGGCTGGCCCGCAGCTCGGGGTACGCCTCGCCCATGACTTCCACCACCACCGGCGCCAGGGAGTGGAGGAAGGGCTCCTCCAACCCGAGGACGCGGCCGAAGCGGGCCGCCCGCCGCAGGATGCGCCGCAGGACGAAGCCCCGGCCCTCGTTGCCGGGCACGACGCCGTCGCTCACCAGGAAGACGACGGCCCGGCCGTGATCCGCTATGACCCGGAAGGGGAAGCCGCCGGGGCCGGGGTCGTAGCGGCGGCCCGTCAGTTCCTCCACGAAGCGGAGGCAGGGCGCGAAGAGGTCGGTCTCGAAGTTGGAGCCCACGCCTTGCAGCACCGAGGCGATGCGCTCCAGGCCCATGCCGGTGTCTATGCTGGGCCGCGGCAGGGGCACCAGCGTCCCGTCCGCCCGCCGCTCGTATTGCATGAAGACCAGGTTCCACAGCTCGAGCCAGCGGTCGCAGCCGCAGGCGTCCAGGGCGCAGACGGGCGCCCCGCAGCGGAACTCCTCGCCTCGGTCTATGACCACCTCGCTGCAGGGACCGCAGGGGCCGGTGTCACCCATGCTCCAGAAGTTGTCCTTCTCGCCGAGGCGGACGATGCGCTCCGCCGGCAGGCCCGCGATGCGGCGCCAGAGGGAGGCGGCCTCGTCGTCCTCGCGGAAGACGGTGGCCCAGAGCCGGTCGGCGGGCAGGCCCAGCACCCGCACGAGAAAGTCCCAGGCGTACTCGATGGCGGCCTCCTTGAAGTAGTCGCCGAAGGAGAAGTTGCCCAGCATCTCGAAAAAGGTATGGTGGCGCGCCGTGCGCCCCACGTTGTCCAGGTCGTTGTGCTTGCCGCCGGCCCGCACGCACTTTTGCACCGAGGCCGCCCGCGAGTAGGGCAGTCGCCGCTCGCCGGTGAAGACGTCCTTGAACTGGACCATGCCGGCGTTGGTGAAGAGGAGGGTGGGGTCGCCGGCCGGCACCAGGGACGAGCTGGGCACCACCGTGTGCCCCCGTTGCCGGAAGAAATCGAGGAAAGCCTGCCTTATCTCCTGGCCTCCGAGCCTCCGCACCCCTGTCCCCCCGGCGGCCGCCCGCCGCCCCGCCCGCGCGCACCTCGCAGCCTGGCCGGAGACAGCGGGGCGGCCGCGTCCTTCCCGATTATACAGCGTGGGCGAAGGCGGTCCCCCGCCCGATGAATGATAGCGGACGCGATCCCCGAAGGAGCGTGGCCATGCGCCTGGCGACGGTCGGTCCCCATCTGGTCGGCTCGAGGTTGGGCAGGACGGTCTTCGGACCCGATGGCCGGCCCCTTCTCAAGGCGGGCGTCGAGCTCACGGCGGGGCTGGTGGAGAGCCTGGTGCGGCGCGGCTTCACCACCCTGTACGTGGAGGACGCCCTGACGGCCGATGTCCAGTTCACCGAGGCCGTCGCCGAGGAAACCCGGAGCGCGGCCATGGCCATCGTCAGCGAGAGCCTGGCCAAGGTCAAGGGGGGAGGCAACCTCGACGGGCTCAACCTGGTCCAGGTGCGGGAGGTGGTCCAAAAGATCATCACGGACCTGGCGGAGGCCGGCGACCTCCTCGCCGAGATCTCCTTGCTCCGGAGCAAGGACGACGCCACCTTCACCCACAGCGTCAACGTGGTCATCCTCTGCCTGCTCATGGGCCAGGCCCTCGGCTACGGCCGGGAGGATCTGCTCAAGCTGGGCCAGGGCGCTCTCCTCCACGACCTGGGCAAGATGGAGGTCGTGCACCTCATCACCAAGCCCGCCACCCTGAGCCCCCAGGAGTTCGAGGAGGTCAAGCGCCACGCGGCCATCGGCTACGAGCTCCTCCGCAACCGGACGGGCGCCAGCATCCTGGCGGCCCACGTGGCCCTGCAGCACCACGAGCGCCTGGACGGTTCCGGCTATCCCCGCGGCCTGGCGGGGACCCAGATCCACGACTTCGGCCGCCTGGCGGCCGTGGCCGACGTCTTCGACGCCGCCTCCGCGCCGCGGCACTACCGCGCCGCCCTCACCCCCCTGGAGGCGGCCGCCCTCATCCGCTCCCTGGCCGGCAGCAAGCTGGACCCCCAGATGGTGCGGACCCTCCTCTCCCGCCTGGCCCTCTACCCCCGGGGCAGCATCCTGGTCCTGAACGGGGGCCGCGTCGGCGTCGTGGTGGGCCAGCACCCGGAGCTGCCGGACCGTCCCCTGGTGCGGGTCATCACCGACGAAGACGGAAACCTGGTCCCTCCCCGCGACGTGGACCTGAGCGCCGACCGGACCCTGCAGGTGCAGGCCGTCCTGACCGACTACCCGGCCCGCGTCTACGAGCAGCTGCGGCGGCTACCCGTCGGCGACCGCGCCCTTCCGCGCTAGAAGCTGGAGCAACCGCTCCTCCCACGCCCGCGCCCGCAGGTCGGCGTCGAACTCCGCCAAGGCCCGTTGCCGGGCCCGGTGAGCCATACGCGCCAGGCGAGGCCGGTCCAGGAGGAGGCCGGCCGCCGCCTCCGCCAGCAGGGCCTGGCCGCTCTCCGTCTCCGGGCGCACTGGCAGGATGAGGCCGGTTCCCCCGAGACGACCGTCTCGGCCAGGGCGCCCGCGGCCGCCGCCACCGTCGGCGCGCCGGCGGCCTGGCACTCCAGGGCCGCCAGGCAGAGGAGCTCGTGGCAGGTGCACGGGTAGAGGTGCACCTCGGCGGCCAGCTGGAGCTGGACCAGTTGTGGACGGGAAAGGCTGCCGAGGACGCGCACACCCGGGAGGAGCGCCAGGGATTCCAGGCCGGCCAGGCCGGCATCCCCGTGACCCCAGAGGCTCATGTCACCCGTGACCACGAGGGTGGCGCCGGGCACCGCCGCCCGGATCCTCCGGAAGACGGGAGCCAGGTGGGCGGCGCCGCAGACGGGGACGGAGCAGTAGAGCAGGCGGCCGCGCACCTTGGGGCCCTGGCGGAGGTAGGGGGCGGTGTCTATGCCGGGCGGCTGGACGCGGACCAGGGCGGCCGGCGCGCCCAGGCGCTCCACCGGCACCCGGGCGTGGTAGGAGCTGAGGGCCCAGACCTCGTCGGCGGGGGCCGGAGCGCGGTAGTCGCCGGCCCAGGAGACGTCGTCCTCCAGGGAGAGGAGCACGGCCACCGACGCCCGGAAGCGGGGCGGGCGGGTCACGTAGAGGAGGGCGTCCCACGTACCGGGCAGCTCACCGCCGGGCGCCGGCTGAAAGGTGACGCCCCGCCACCGGGAGGGCCGGGACACGGCCGTGAAGACGGCCACCTGGTGCCCCCGCCGGACCAAGGCCGCGGCCATGGTGGCCACGGCCTGCTCGGCACCGCCCACCACCCGCTCGCAGGTGAAGCCGTCCCAGGCGAAGCCTGTTACGAAATGGAAGGCGACGCGCAAGGCAGCCCGCCCTCCCCCCTCGTGCCCGACCGCCGCCGCATCCCGTCAGGGAAGCTCCACCACGCCGTCGCGACCCAGGGCCGCCCGCAGGGCCCGGGGCCGACCCTCGCCGCGGAGGAGGCGCGCCCCCTCCCCCACGATGCTCCCTTGGACGCGAGCCACCCCCCGCACCCGGCAGCCGTCCAGGAGGAGGCTCTCCTCCACCTCGCTCTCTTCCACCACGGCCAGCCGGCCCACGGTGGTGTAGGGGCCGATCCAGGAGCGGAGGACGGCCGCCCCCGGCCCGATGACGGCGGGACCGGTCACCTGGCAGTCTATGAGGCGGGCGCGGCTGCCGATCTCCACGCGCCCCTCCACGGTGCAGCGGGTGAGCTCGCCCTGGGCGCCGGCCGGCGCGAGCCTGTCCAGGCACCGGCGGTGGGCGCGCAGCACCTCCCGGGGGAGGCCCAGATCGCAGAAGAAGCCCCGGCATGGCACGGCGGCCACCCCCAACCCCCTCTCGACCAGGAGCTGGATGGCGCCGGTCAGCTCCAGGTCGCCGCGCGGCGACGGGCGCAGGGCGTCTATGGCCGCGAAGAGGTGCCGGTCCAGGACGGCGGCGCCCGCCAGGACACCCGCGCCGGCCGGGGCGCGCGGGGGCTTCTCCACCAACCGCCGCACGGGGCGCACGGCCCCCTGCCGGTCGCCGCCCTCCACCTCCACCACGCCCAGGCGCTCGGGGCTGTCGCTGCCGGCCACGAGGAGGGTGGCGGCCCGGTCGGGACCGGCGTGGGCCCGCACCAGGCCGGCCAGGTCGCCGGCGCGGTCGCCGGCCGCCGGGTCCAGGAAGACGTCGCCGCACACCACGCGAAAGGGCTCCTCGCCCACGTAGTCCTTGGCCAGCCGTACCGCGTGGGCTGTCCCGAGGGGGAGGGACTGCTCGATGAAGGTGAACCGCCAGCCGGGCCTCTGCCGAAACCCCTGCCACGCGGCCACGGGCCCTTGCCTGCTGGCCACCACCACGGCCGCCTGCCTCACGCCGGCCTCCTCCAGCCGGTCCAGGAGGTGTCCCAGGGCGGGCTGCGAACCCAGGGGGAGCAAGGGTTTCGGTGTGCCCACCGCCGCCAGGTGCCGCTGATCGGGTTTGCCGGCGCACAGGATGACGGCGCGCATGGGGTTCAAAGACCCTCGTAGATTTCCGTGTGCCGGGCCGCCACCGCGCTCCAGGTGTGGCGGCGGGCGTACGACCTGGCGGCCTCCACGAGGCCCGCCCGGAGACGCCGGTCGGCGGCCAGTGCCAGGATGGCGCGCGCCAGGGTCTCGCAATCGGGGGTCGGCACTTTGAGGAGCTCCTCGCCCAGGTCGGCGAAGGCGAAGACGTCCGTGACCACCGGGCGGCCGGCCGCCAGCCCGAGCCGCACGGCGGCCGAGGTCTGGCGACCCGGCATCTCCGCGGAGGGAAAGACGACGGCGTCGCACGCTGCAAGGCGGCGGAGGAGTTCTCCCTCCGCCAGGTAGTCGGTGACCACGGTCACCCAGGGTTCCAGGCCCTCCGCCAGCACGGCGGCCCGGAAGCGGTCGTGGGTCTCCCGGGAGAGGGGCGAATCGGCCACCGGCGCGAGGATGACGGCCCGCACGGGCCGCGCCTGGCTCGCCAGGCGCGCCGCGCGCACCAGCTCCAGGTACTCCTTTTGAGGGTAGAAGAAGCCGCAGCTGGCCACGGTGAAGGGGCCGGCGGGGGGAGGAAGGCGGTCCCGGATCGCCGACCAACCGTCCGGCGGGGACGCGCTCACCCCCATCGGCACCACCGCCGTCCTCTCGGCCGGGAAGCCGAGGTCCAGGGCGGCCCGCCGCATGGGTTCCGAGAGGACGATGACCCGTTGGCAGGAATGGGCGAGGATGGCGTTGTGGGGGGAGGGACCGGCCGAGTGCAGGGTGACGACGAGGCGGCGACCCTTGCGGAGCAGGGCCGCCGCTTCCTCCCGGAGGAGCGCCGGGTCCCAGAGACCGTACTCGCACTGCAGGTGGACCACGTCCACTCCCTGCCAGGCGGCCCATTCGTCCAGGCGGCGGCACGGACCCCCCGCCACCTCCACCCTGGTGCCCCCCGCGCGCAGGGCGGCGGCCAGATGGCGAGCATACTCGGCCACGCCGCAGGGCCGTCCCCAGGACGGCACCGCCATCCCCACGGCCCGCGCCGTCCGGCGGGCCGGGGTGGAGACGGGAACGGGCCCGGCGGGGCGCCCGCCCGGCCGGCCATACCAGATGACCGCACTGTGCTCCGACCTGATCTCGCGCAGAACCTGGACCCTCTCCACGGCCGGCGGCCACCCCTCCGGACAACCCGCTCCAGTCTATGAAGACCACCAGGCCACGGCCACCGCCTCCCAGTCCACGCGCGCCTCCGGTCCCGGCGTCACCCGGCCGGTGACGGCCCGCACCGCCACGCGAAGGCCGGAGCCCCACCGCGGCCCCAGCCGCACCTCCACCGCGAAGGGCACGCACTCCGTGCGGGCCGCCGCGGCGTCCACGGCCACCAGGTCCAAGCGCAGGCGGCCTCGCAAGGAAACCCTCTCCCCGCCCCCCTCGACCGCCACCTCCGTCACCGCCGCGCGGCCGCGCACGCGGCTTCCCCGCCACCGGCGGGGAACGGGCAGAGAGCCCTGCAGCCGGAAGGTGACGGCGCGGGGAAGGCCACGCCCCGTCGCCACCGTCAGCCGGCGGCGCTCGGTCACGCGGCAGGAGGCGTCCAGCACCACCTGCTGGTGAAAGGTCCTCACGTCGGGGAGAAGGGCGTGGGAGACGTGGCAGACACCGACGGCCACCGACGCCTCCTGGCCGGGAGCGGCACCCGGCACGTCCAGGAGCAGGCTCACGGGGAAGGATTCGGTCTGGTAGCGGTGGACCCGGTTCCGGTCCACGTAGAGGATCTGCTGACGGAGGACGCCCCGCACCAGCACCTGTTCCGGTATCACCTCCCACGCCAATTCCTCCACGCGGCCGGCCACGGCCGTGATGGCCAGGGCCCGCGTCACCAGCGTCCCGCGCTTTTCCAGGAGCGAGCGCGTCGCGCCCTGCCCCACCAGCCGCTCCACGTCCACCGTCCGCGTGGCGACGCCCTCCTCGCCCGCCACCCGGCCCACGGCCAGGTCCACCACCGTGTCCCGGTAGAGATTCACCTCCGCTGTCACGGAGGCGGTGAGCCGCAGGAGGCTGCCGTCCTCGCCCAGGGAAGCCTCCACGCGCACGGTGATGGACTCGGCCACCGCCAGCAGTCCCTCCTCGGGCGGCGCGCCGCTCAGACAGAGAGAGAAGGGCTCCTCCCCCCCCGCGAAGCGCTCCTCCCCCGCCTCGTCGGCGTACAGCACCTCCCACTGCCAGAATCCGTCCAGGACAACCTGCCCCCCGCGGACCGTCAGGCCCGCCTCCA
Organism: uncultured Eubacteriales bacterium; assembly: GCA_964467515.1. Classification (GTDB taxonomy): domain Bacteria; phylum Bacillota; class Sulfobacillia; order DYIH01; family JBBIPI01; genus CAYXQP01. The sequence continues at coordinate 13,208 of CAYXQP010000013.1, forward strand.
CCACCCGGCCCGTGGCCGGACCCAACCGCCCGGCCACGACGGGCAGACGGTGCTCCGCCCGGAAGACCCCCCGGCCTCCCACGCTGCCCGCCACCTCTTGGACCCGCACCGTCTCCCGCCGGCCATCCTCCGGGGAAGGGCCGGCGGGGACCAGCACCTCGGCGGGGCGCAGCACCTGGACCCGTATCCGGGCCGCCGCCCGCACCCGCACCCGCCCGCCCTCGCCCAGGAGCTCGGCCTCGGGCGGCACCAGGGACAGGGCCACCCGGGCGCGACCGGCCTCCTCGGCCGGCAGGCGTACCAGGGTCTCGATCCGCGCCGGCAGCTGGTGGTACCTGATGACGCCGTCCTCCCCGACGCAGTACACGCGGAGGAGGAGGTCGCCCCGCGCCAGGACGCCCCCCGCCACCACCTGGCCGGAGGAGGTCTCCACCGAGCCGTGCACGGCTATGACCTGGCGCGCGCGGTGGTCCAGGTCCGCCTGCACCGTCTCCAGCACCTCGGCCTCACCCTCGCCGGCGATCTCCTCCAGGCGGAGCCGCCGGACGGCGCCTTCCACAGCGTCGTCGGGCGGGGGCGGCGGGCTCAGGCGCAACCGCAGCTCGCCTCCCACCGTGAGGGAGCGGCCGCCGCGGCCGTCGAGCCGCGCCGCCAGGCTCTCCACCCGGCCCTCCGCCCACCACGACGACGCGCCCACCTCCTCCTCCCGGCCCTCCCCCTGGGGAGGAAGGCCCTCGGGAGGTGCTTCCTCCTCCCCCTCTCCCCGGGGGGGCAGCCAGGAGCCGAGGACGGCCAGTTCCCGCTCCACGCGGGCGAGCCTCCCGGCGGGATCGGCGTAGAAGGCTTCGAGGCGCAGCCGCCCCTCCACCGCCACCCCCGCCCGCTCCTCCCACGCCACCACTTCCCGGGGCACCGCCAGCACCGACAGGAGCCGCCGGGCCGGCGGGCGCAGGCGCACAAAGGTGTGGCTCCAGGGGAGGACGAACTCGGGCACCGGCGGCCTCACCCGGCTTCCCCGCCGGCCGCTTGCCGCCCGGCCAGGGAGCGATAGAGGGAAACCAGGGCGGCGGCCGCCCTCGTCCACGTAAAGGAGACCACGCGCCTGCGCAGGGAGTCCGACGGCCGTGAGCGGACGGCCCGGAGGCAGGCCCGGAGGATGGACCGGTGGTCGGCGGGATCGCACGGAAAGACGCCTGCCTCCCGGCCCACGTATTCCAGGGCCGTCCCCCGCGCCGTCGTCACCACCGGCCGTCCGTGAGCCGCCGCCTCCAGGGTGGCCAGGCCGGGCAGCTCGCACCAACTCGCCAGGACGTGGGCCAGGGCCAGGCGGTGGAGCCCCCGCAGGACCGGCGCCGCCACGGGCCCGAGGAAGACGGCGCGGCCGGCGGCCTCCCGGCGGCACCTGACCAGGTAGGCGCCGTCGTGGACCGGCCCGGCGGCCACGAGGCGCAGGCCGCTGCCCCGGAGGGCGCGGATCAAGCCGAGCTGGTTCTTGTGGGGGGAGACACGGGCCACCGTGAGGAGGAAAGGGCAACCCCGGGGCAGGCCGGCTTCCGCCAACACGGCCGCAGCGGCTCGGGTCTCCTCCTCCTCCGGCCGGCAGGCCTGCCGGGGCACGCCCGCCGGCACAACCCGCACCGGCAGCGGGCCGAAGTCCTCCTCCAGGAGCCGCTTCTCCCCAAGCCCGCTCACCAGGACGGCCGCCGCCCGCGCCAGCACCCGTCGCCGCAGTCTCTGCTCGCCCTCCCACCGCCGCAGCCACGCCGGGGAAACCTCCGCCCCCTCCCCGGCCAGCCGCCTCACGTTCCAGTAAAGGGGCGTCACCACCAGGGGGGGACGGCCCCCGGTCGCGGCTGTAGCCTGGAGGAAGGCGTGATCCGCCCGCAGCAGGTTGAAGAGATGGACCACGTCCCAGCCCGCCGGGTCGGGGGCCGGCCCCAGGTCGAGGCCCGTCTCCACGCCCAGCGCGGCCAGCGCGGCCCGCGTCTCGGCCAGGTGGACCGTGTCGCCGGCCGGGAAGGCCAGGGAGTCCTGGCGGGCCAGGAAGAGAACGCGCAGGGGCCGCCGCCAGTCGTCCACCGCCCTCGCCTCCCCGGTCGGGCTTCCCACGAAACGGGTACGGGCGGGGACCGCCGAATATGACGCCCGGGGGTGCCGGCGGCCGGCCGGGGGCCGCACCCCGCGCCTGGCAGCGACGGAGCGGGGACGCCCCCGGCCGCACCGCGACGGCAGGCTGGTTTGTCAGGGATCGGCCACCCGCAGCTGCTCGGTCTCGGTGACCACCACGTCGATGCGCAAGATGGCCTTTTGGATGAGCACCCCCGTGTCCGGGTCGAACTCCCACACCAGGTTCTCGATCTCCGAGTGGTCCTGCTGGTTCATCCCCTCCCTGGCCTGGCGGAGCGGGTCGAGGGGGACGATCTCCACCATCTCACTGAAGTCGATGTCCTCCACCTCGTGATGCACCAGCCCGTCCGTCCCCACGAAGAAGATCTGCTTGTGCAGGACCCCCTGGACGATGGCCTTGCCGTCCTTGACCACCGAGGTCACGTCCCGCAGGGCGGGGACGATGTCCACGATCTTGACGGCCGGCAGCGTCTTGGTCTCCTCGAGGAACTTTTGCCTGGTGCCCCGGCCGATGACCCGCTCCGCCTTGATGAGGGGGCCGTACACGTCCAGGCCCACGGCCAGCTCCTCCGTCCGTGTCACCTTGACCCGCAGCCTCAGGATGGCCTTCTGGACCAGCCGCCCCGTATCGGGGTCGAACTCCCACACCAGGTTCTCGACGCTGGACTCGTCCTGCTCGTTCATGCCCTCCTCGGCCTCGGGTACCTCTATGAGGTCGCTCCAGGGCACGTCCTCGGCCACGTGGTGCACCACGTTGTCCGTTCCCACGAAGAAGATCTGCTTGTGCAGGATCCCCTGGAGGATCACCTTCCCGTTCTTGACGTGGGAGCGCACGCTGGTCAGGCTGGGCACGATGTCCACGATCTTGATGGCCTCGATGGTCTTCTCCTCGCGGACGAACTTCTGCTTCTCCCCCTGCCCCACTACCACCTGGGCCTTTATCACGGGGCCGAGGGGGTCGCGGGCCACGTCCAGTTGCTCCGTCTCCGTCACCTTCACGTCGATGCCGATGATGATCTTCTGGATGAGGGTCCCCGTGGCGGGGTCGAACTCCCACACCAGGTTCTCCACCACGGGATGGGTCTGCTCGTTCATCCCGGTCGTCACCGGCCGGGAGGGGTCGATGGGCTCCACCTCGATGAGCTCGCTCCACTCCAGGTCCTCCGCCTCGTGGTGCTCAAGACCGTCCGGCCCCACGAAGAAGATCTGCTTGTGGACGGTCCCCTGCACGATGACCTTGCCCTCTTTGACTATGGACTTGACATCGGTGATGGTCGGCACGATCTCCACGATCTTGACGGCGTTGATGATCTTGGTCTCTTCGATGAACTTCTGCTTGCTACCCTCGCCGATGACGCGCTCGACCTTCACCTTCACCTTCCGGTCCGCGTCGACCAGGAACCCGACTTCCATGCTCCCTCTCCTCCTTTCCGGTCGCGGGCTCGCCAGGCGCTACAACATATAGACCGCCCCGCCGGCGTGACACCGTCTCCCTCTCCGCGTCACGTCCACCGCCCCTTTGGCAGGCGCCTTCACGGGTCGAAGACCACGTCCACCACCACCGACACGAGCTGGGGTTGGGGCACGCTGTCCGTCAGCACGTCCAGGAGCACCGTCTCCTTGGTGACGCTCTTGAGGCCCGGCCCCGTGACGTCGGTGACCGCCTCCGTCACCTGTCCGTTCAGGAGGAAACGCACCTTGGTCGTAACGATGCCGGGACCGGTGATGTCGCTGATGATGGTGATGACCCTCCCCGTGGGGGCCACTCCTTCCACGATGAGCACGATCTTCTGCTTGAGCAGTCCGCGGGCGGCGTCCAGCTCGGGCAGCACGAACTCCACCCGGGCGGTGACGACGACGGGGGTGGAGGGTGTCACGCCCGGCATGAGGAGCACGTGGCTCCACGGCACGTCCTCGCTCACCAGGCGCACCACGTTGGACCGGTCCACGAAGGCCACCTCCTTGTGGACCACCCCCTGCACCAGCACCTTGCCCTCCAGCACCTGGCTCCGGACCCCCGTAACGGCGGCGTCCACGCGCTTGATCTTGACGGCGGGCAGCTCCTTCAACTCGACCACCAGCACCTGCTCCCGCACCACCTGGGGCAGGGGCACCACGATGGGGATGACGATCTCGAACTGTTTGAGGAACTCCACCAACAGCTGCTCGGTGGCCGAGGCCACCACCAGGTCGGTGCCGCCCGGTCCGGCCCCGGGGGCCACCATCACCACCCGGACCAGCACCACGATCTTGTCGAGGATCCCCGTGGGACGCGGCACGGTGACGATGAACGCCACGTCGGCGCTTACGTCCACGCGCTGGAGCCCCGCCTCCACCAGCTCCGGATCGGCTCCCGGCACCTCCACCTGCCCGCTGAAGGGAATCCGGAAGGGCCTCTCCCGCACCACGCCGTCGCGGCCCACGAAGAAGACCTGCTCCGCCACCACCCCCTGGACGATGACCTTGTCCGTGAGGACGGTCCCCCGCACGTCCTCGGTCCGGGCCACGATCTCCTTGATCTTGACGACGGGCACCTGGTCCTGGAGGGCGCGCAGGGAGCCACGCGGCGGCACCAGCTCGAGCCCGCTCGCCCGCACGGGCCGACTGGAACCGACGACGAGACGGCGCCCCGGCCGGGCTTCCTCCAACCACCCGTTGACGCCGCCCAGCTCGGAGGCGGTGAAACGCCGTGCCACCGACCCCTGTGCCACCGTGTATCACCCCCTTTCCGCGCCCGCTCGCGGGGGGTGGCCGTCCGCCCCGGCGTCCGGGCGGCGAAGCGCCCCCGCTCCCGCCGCAACAGCTTCAGGACGCCGCCGCCCGGGCTCCCGCCGCGACGCGCTCGCGCCAGTAGTCCAGGAGGTCGGCCAGGGTCCGCGCGAAGGGCACGCGCGGCTCCCAGCCCGTCCTCTCCCGCAGGCGCGCGGCATCCCCCTGGAGGAGCGGGACATCCGAGGGGCGCAACCGGTCAGGGTCCACGGCCACGTCGAAGGCGACGGAGGCCAGGCGGCGCAGGATGTCCACCACCTCGGCCACCGACCAGGCCCGGCCCGAGGCCACGTTGTAGACCTCGCCCGGCTCCCCGTGCTCCAGGGCCAGCCAGTAGGCCCGCACCACGTCCCGCACGTCGGTGAAGTCCCGCCGGGCCGAGAGGTTGCCGACCCGCAGGACGGGCGGCCGCAGGCCGGCCTCCATCTCCGCCACCTGCCGCGCCAGGCTGGACGTAAGGAAGACCTCGCCCCGCCGCGGGCCGGTGTGGTTGAAGGCGCGCGTCCGGACCACGTGCAGCCCGTAGCTGCGCGCGTACTGGTAAGCGAGGAGGTCCTGGGCCACCTTGCTGACGGCGTAGGGAGAGAGGGGGCGGAAGGGCTGGTCCTCGGTGATGGGCACCTCATGGGGATGGACGAGGCCGTACTCCTCCGACGAGCAGGCCACCTGCACCCGGCAGGGCAGGCCCAGGGCGCGGATTCCCTCGAAGAGGTTGATCTGGCCCACCACGTTGGTGACGAAGGTCTCCTCGGGCATCTGCCAGGAGGTGGGGACGAAGCTCTGGGCCGCCAAGTGGAAGATCCGGTCGGGGCGGACGGCGGCCAGCATGCCGTCCACCGCCACCCGGTCCCGCAGGTCGCACTCCACGAGGCGGACCCGGCCATCCAGGTGGGTGATGTTCTCCCGCCGGCTGCGCCAGCGCAAGGACCCGTAGACCTCGACCTCCGGCCGTTCGGTCAGGAGATAATCGGCCAGGTGGCTGCCGGCAAAGCCCGTTATGCCGGTGACGAGGACCCGCATCCGGTTGACACCTCGGGGGACTTATGTTTACTTGCTAACGCAGGATATGCCGGGCTGGGAGGGCGGGACACTGGCCGCCCGGCGCGCTCACGCTAGCCGGCGCCCCCCCCTTCCCCCCGCCGACACCCGTCGCGGGCGGCTTCCCCGTCGTCCCGCCGGCTTCCCTCCCGAGAGATATCCCCATCGCTCCGCCAGCCTCTCTCTGCGACGGCCAGGTCTACGAGCCAGCGGGCCAGCACCCGCAGGCAGGCGGCCACGGGGACGGCCAGGACGAAGCCGGCCAGGCCAAAGTGGCTGCCCCCCACCAGGAGGGCCAGGATGACGGCGAGGGGGTGGAGGCCCACCCTCCGTCCCACCAGGACCGGCACCAGGACCATGGACTCGACGGCCTGGACGGCCGCGTACAGGAGGACCGCCTTGCCGGCCAGGGGCCAGCCGTGGGCCGCCGCCAGGAGGACGCCCGGCGCGGCGCCCAGGAAGGGGCCGAAGTAGGGCACCAAGTCGGTGACGGCCGCCAGGATGCCCAAAAGGAGCGCGTAGGGAATCCCCAGGAGGGACAGACCCACCGCCACCAGGATGCCGACGGCGCCCGCCACCAGGAGCTGGCCCCGCACGAACCCCGCCAGGACCCGGTCCCATTCGGTCAGGAGGCGCCACCATCGACGGCGCGCCACGCCCCGCGCCAGGCGGTCGGCCGTCACCCGCCAGCGCGGCAGCTCGGCCAGCAGGTAGAAGGCTATTACCGGCGCCAGGACCAGGGTCCAGAGGTGGGTGACGGCCCCCGCGGCGCCCCGCACGGTCCCCGCCGCCGCTCCTTCCAGCCGGCGCTGCCAGCGTTGGAGCTCGGCCGCCAGCCCCTCGCCCACGGCGGTCGGCAGAGAGCCGCTCCTGAGCCGCTCCTGCCAGAGATCGAGGAGGCGCTCGGCGCGGGCGAACCGAGCCGGAAGGGACGCAGAGATCTGCTCCATCTCCCGCAGGAACTCGGGCACGGCCACCAGCACGAGCCCCGTCGCCAGGACGGCCCCCAGGGCGTAGACGGCGAGGATGGCCGGCCGGCGGCGCATCCCCCTGGCCTCGAGCCTGTCCACGGCGGGTGCCAGGACATAGGCCAGGAGGACGCCTGCCAGGAAGGGGGGGAGCACCCGTCGCAAAAGGTAGAGGGAGAGAACCGCCAAGAGGAGGGCGGCCCCGACCGCCAGCCAGGCGCGCCGCCCGCCCCGCCACCGGCAGGCGTCACCGTGCCCCTCAGGTCCCAGTTCTGGGTGCAAGGGCGGCCAGGGGACCGGGCCGGGCAACGGCGGAGGCCGCCGCCGTCTCCCTGGCAACAGCGGCCAGAACGAGGACCCCCTCGGGGTCCACCTCGTAGACCTGCCAGGCCTCCCCCCGCCGGGCGAACTCGGCAAAGCAGTTCCAACAATAGTACTGCCGGGCCCCGATCCTACCCACCAGCCTCGAACCGCACCGCGGACAGCGCATGCGGAACCCTCCCGTCTCAGGTCCAAACCACGGCGTCCGGCCCGAAGACCATCCCCGGCGTAACCGGCAGGAAGCGCCTGCCGGCCCGGAGGTCCTCGAGGAGTCCGCCGCTGACCTCGTAGCCCGTGACCCTGCCCGAGGCTGGGTCGAAGTCCAGATCCTCGATGGTGCCCAGGTCCTCGCCCCCGGCCCCCAGCAGGCGCCGGCCGATGACGCCTCGGTGCCGGTGGAGGAGGACCCGGAGCCGGCCCTTCCTCCGGGTGCGCAGCGGGCAGGCCCCCGACTCGACCAGGATCGCCCCCTCGCCGACGGCGCGGACCTCCTCGAAGGGGAAGACGGCGGCCTCGCCCCCGCCTCCCTCCAGGAGGAAGGCGACGATCCGGCCCGCCGGATGGGTGACCAGCACGTCCTCCACCCGCCCGAGCCGCTCGCCGGTTTCCGCCACCACCACGTCCAGTCCGATGACGTCGCGCCGCCTCAAAGGAGAAACCTCGACTATAAGCTGGGCCGCCGCCGTGCAACCTATGCGCCCTCCGCCCGGTGTGCTAGCCTGAAAGGACGTTTTCCCGGCGCCCTGCCTGTGGAAAGATGGACGCCGGAACCGGCCATGACCCTGATCGCCTGGACGGACGTGTTCCTCACCAACGTGCGGGAGCTGGACGACGAGCACCGCCGTCTCGTCGACCTGGTCAATCTCCTGCACCTGGCGGTGCGTGAGAACCGCGGCCGGGAGGCCGTGGCGGAGGTGGTGGCGGGGCTCATCGAGTACACGCAGAACCACTTCGCCCACGAGGAACGGCTCATGACGGCCCACGGCTACCCGGACCTGCCCCGGCACCGCGGCGAGCACCAGCGACTGACCCGCCAGGTCCTGGGCTTTCAGCCCCGCCTGGAGGGCGAATCCGCGGGCCGGGCAACCATGGAGCTGCTCGTCTTCCTCCACGGCTGGCTGATCCACCACATCCTGGCGGAGGATAAGAGGTACGGTCCCTTCTTGAACGAGCGGGGTGTCTACTGACCTTCCCGCGGTTCCCCTTGGCCGGCGGTGGCCGTGTCCACCGTGCCCTCCGGCTCCCCGCCGGCCGCCAGGGCCGCCTCTATGGTGCCGCCGCCCGCCACCAGGTCGCCCACGTAGAATACCGCCGCCTGGCCGGGGGTCACGGCCCACTGGGGCTCGTCGAAGAGCACCCGGACGGTGCCGGCCGGTCCCCGCCGCACGGTGGCCGGCGCAGCCGGTGCCCGATAACGGACCTGGACGTCCGCCCGCGCACCGGGGGGCCCTTCCAGGTCGGCGGGATCCCACAGAATGAGGTTGACATCGCCGACGACGGCCAGACGGCTCCAGGCCTCCCCGGCGGGCCCCACCACCAGGGCGTTGCGCCTCGGGTCGAGGGCCTGGACGTAGAGGGGCTCCCGGCCCCCGAGGCCCAGGCCGCGCCGCTGGCCCACGGTGTAGTAGGCCAGCCCCCGGTGGGTGCCGAGGACGCGCCCCTCCCGGTCCACGATGGGGCCCGGCCGGACGGCGGCGCCGGCGCGGGCGGCCACCAGGTTGCCGTAGTGTTCCTCCACGAAGCAGATCTCCTGGCTCTCGGGCTTGGCCGCCACCGGCAGGCCGTAACGGCGGGCCAGGGCCCGCACCTCGTCCTTGGTGCGCCCGCCCAGCGGCAGCAGCAGACGGCGCATCTGCTCCTGGGTCAGGCCGTAGAGGACGTAGCTCTGGTCCTTGCGCCGGTCCCTGCCCCTGGCCAGGAGGTAGCGGCCCCGCTCCGCGTCGCGCCAGACCCGCGCATAATGCCCCGTGGCCAGGAAATCGGCCTCCATGGCCGCCGCCCGCTCCAGGAGAACGGTGAACTTGATCCAGCGGTTGCAGGCGATGCAGGGATTGGGCGTGCGGCCGGCGGCGTACTCGGCCACGAAGTGGCTCACCACCGCCTCCTCGAAGGCCTCTCTCAGGTTGAGGACGTAATGGGGTATCCCCAGGTGCTCGGCGACGCGCCTGGCGTCTCCCACCGCCTCCAGGGAGCAGCACCCGCCCCGGCGGGCCTCCTCCAGCCGGTCCAGCTCCGGCCAGAGTTGCATGGTGACGCCGATGACCTCGTAGCCCTCCTCGAGGAGGAGGGCCGCCGCCACGGAGCTGTCCACGCCGCCGCTCATGGCGGCCACCACCCGGCTCCCGGGCAAGGGACTCACCCCGCGCCGCCGGCGGAGAGCCGCGGGGAACCCGCGAGGCGGCGGATCCGCTCGACGATGGGGGGAAGCACCTCCAGGACGTAGTCCACGTCCTCGTCGGCGTTGTCGCGCCCGAAGGAGAAGCGCAGGGCGCCCCGCGCCTCGTCGGCGGTGCGACCCAAGGCCAGGATCACGTGGGAGGGCTCTTGGCTGCCGGCGGCGCAGGCCGAGCCGCTGGAGGCCGCCACGCCCTTCAGGTCGAGGTTGATGAGGGCCGCCTCGGCGTCCACGCCCAGGATGGAGACGTTGACGTTGCCCGGCAGGCGGTGCGAGCCCTCGGGTCCGTTGAGGAGGAGGCCGGGGACCCTCTCCCGCAGGCCGGCCAGGAACCGGTCCCTCAGCCGGCGGAGTCGCTCGGCCCTCTCCGCCAGCTCCCGCCGCGCCAGCTCCGCCGCCGCGCCCATCCCCACGATGCCGGGCACGTTCTCCGTCCCCGGCCGCCGCCGGCGTTCCTGGCTTCCCCCGAAGAGGAGGGGGTCGAGCCGGAGGCCCCGCCGGACACAGAGGGCGCCGGCGCCCTTGGGCCCGTAAAACTTGTGGGCCGAGAGAGAGAGCATGTCCACGCCCAGGGCCCGCATGTCCACGGGAATTTGGCCCACGGCCTGGACGGCGTCGGTGTGGAAGAGGACGCCGCGCCGCCGCGCCAGCTCCGCCAGCTCGGCCACGGGCTGGATGGCCCCCATCTCGTTGTTGGCCAGCATCACGCTGGCCAGCACCGTGCCCGGCTCCAGGCAGCGCTCGAACTCCTCCGGCCGCACGCGGCCGTCCTCGTCCACCGGCACCACGGTGAGCCGGAACCCCTCGTGGCGCTCCAGATGGCGGCAGGCGTCCAGGACCGCGTGGTGCTCCACCGCCGAGACCACCAGGTGGTTGCCGCGGCCGGCCTGCCGCAGGTAGCGGGCGGCCCCCAGGACGGCCAGGTTGTCGGCCTCGGTGCCCCCGGAGGTGAAGACGACCTCGGCCGGATCGCACCCGACGAGGGCCGCCACGGCGTCGCGGGCCAGCTCGAGCCGTTCCTTGGCCTCCCGACCGAAGGCATGCTGGCTGGACGGATTACCCCAGGCTGCCGTCATGACCTCGGCCATGGCCGCCGCCACCTCCGGGTGGACCGGCGTGGTGGCGGCGTGATCCAGGTAGACGCGGCGCAACGATCCCACCCCCCTCGATGGCACTCGGCCCCGGCGGGACTTCCTCGTTGGGCGCCCGGCCCGGCCTACCCGTCCCGGGCGGCGCACCCGGTGACTCAAATGTAGAACATGATCCCCTGGCGCCGCCGGGCCTCGCGCACCTGTTGGACGATGTCCGCCAGGGTGATGCTGTCGGCCACCTCCTCCACGGCGCGGTGGAGGCGCTGCCACACGTCCCGGACCAGGCAGTGCAGGGGATTGGTGCAATGGACCAGAGAGGCCAGGTCCACGTCCGCGGCGCACTCCAGCGGTGCCAGGGAACCCTCCAGCGCCCGCAGCACGTCCCCCACCGTGATCTCGCCGGCGTCCCGCGCCAGCAGGTAGCCTCCCTGGGCACCGCGGACGCTGCGCACGAGGCCGGCCCGCCTGAGCGGGGCGAAGAGTTGCTCCAGATAGTGCTCCGAAAGGCCCTGCCTCTCCGCTATGGCCTTGAGGGGAACGGCGCCCTCCCCCTCGTGCAGCGCCAGTTCGGCTATGGCCATGAGCCCGTAGTGGCCCTTGCTCGTGACCCGCACGGCACCCCACCTCCACCCCGGCACCGGCCGGGAACCGTCCCCCCGGGCGGGACCACGCCGGCTCCCGGAGGTGACGCCGTTGAGGAGATGATCTCCCGGTAAAATCCGAGTTATTTACTCAGAATTTAGCCTACCGCGGGTGGGCGCCTCGCGTCAACGCGGGCAGCCGTCACGCAGCGCGAGCCGCATCCGGTCCACCGCGGCCGCGGCTGTCGTCAGTCGTAGATCCGGTGGAGGAGCCAGATCCCGTCGGCCACCCTGTCCACCTCGGCCAGGATCCCGCCCGCCAAGAGCAGGCGGAAGACGGTGATCTCTCCCTCGCCCTCCCACCAGGCACCGGTCTCCTTCCACACGTCGAGGATACGCTCCACGGGGCGCCAGCGCGGCCGGTCTCCCCCCGTCCAGGCCACGGCCGCGGGGATGCCGCCGACACCCAACCGGACCCGGAGAGGCTTACCCGCCGCTCCGCCGACCGGAGAAGGCCCCCTCGCACCCCCTCCCTCCCGCGCCCCGGCGGGGCGGAGCGTCCTCACGACGGAGCCAACCTCCGCCATCGCAGGGGATCCCAGTGCTCCAGCCGGCGTTCCCTGCCGCCCGGCGAACTAGCCCTCCTCGCACCTCGCGGCGACCGTCCCCGGGCGGGCGGACCGCCATCCCCCTTCCACCCGACGGCGCATAGGCCCAGGCGGGCGCCCAAGGCTGCCATGGCCTGCGCCAGCCGCTCCTCGCGCCCTCCCGCCTCCCGACCCGGCCCGCCTCCCTCCAGGGTGAGCTGCCGCGGCCGAGCCGGCAGCAGCCCGCGGGCTCGCACGACGAAGACCCCTGTGAGGGCCGGGGAACAGGAGGACCATCCCCCCCCCGCCCCCCCTCCACCCGCCTCTCCGACCGCTTCGCCCGGCGGCTCATCCGTCAACTCATCAGTAAGCTCCGTAAGCTTATCCGTAAGCTTATCCGCCAGCGCGGCCAGGACGCTGGCGATCCCCCCTCCCCGACGGGTGGATCGAGAATCCTCACCACCCGGCGCGGGCCAAGCCCGCCGTCCCACTCCAGGTGGAACTCGCGGGCACACACCCCCCTCCCCCTCAGACCCTCCGCCAGGGAACCGGCCGCCTCCCGCCAGAGGACGGCGGAGGCTGTCGCCCCCTCCCCGCTCCGCCAGACCACCTCGGGGGGTGGCCACAGGGCCGCTACCGGCGGACCGGCCTCCCCCCGGCAGAGAGCCGCCATCCTGGCCGCCGGGACGGCTCCCACCACCTGGGCCAAGAAGGAGGGGGGCAGGGAGAGGAGATCCCCGCACGTCCTCACCCCCAGCCGCGCCAGCGCCGCGACCTCTTCCTCCGCCAGGCACGGCCGGCCGGTGGCGCCGTCCCCGTCCTCGGCCGAGCTCGCCATACCCTCCGGCAGGGTGAGGAGGGTCAGGGGCCACGGTGCCAGGAAGGACGCTCCCGCGGGACCGGGCACGGCCACCATGTAAAAAGGAAGGCTACCATCCCTCCCCGGCCGGCGCAGGAACTGAGGTCGAGGGCAGTGGGCTGGCGCCCCCTCCCCGTCGGCGCCCTCCCCCCCGGCCGCCTGCACCCAGCCCGGCCCTCGCCCCCTCCCCCCCGCCGCCAGCCGGCCTGCCAGGCGAGCGGCCGCCACGACCACGATCCTCCCCGCACCCGCTCCAGCCAGGAGCGTCCCCTGTCCCCGCAGCTCCCCCGCCAGGCGGGAAAGGACCTCCACCGGGTCGGCTCGAGCCCCCAGGTCAAGGAGCACCGCTCGCTCTCCCAGCGGCTCAACGGCGGGCGTCAGACCCGCGCACGCGTCGCGGAAGGTCTCCACCAGCGGCAGGACGCCGACGGGGTCGTGGCGGACGAAGGCAACCTCCGTCCCCCGGCAGAGCCGCCTGGCGGCCGCCACGGACATGCCGGACCGCACGCCCGCCCGGCGGGCGCTCCCCGCCGCCTCCAGCACCACCCCGTCCCGCTCCACCACGAACCCCGCCGCGCCACCGCGGACACAGGGCGGGACACCGACGCGGAGCGGATGGTTTGCAAGCGCAGGCGCGATCCCGCCGCGGACCCATCTCTCGGCCCACGTGCAGTAGAGGCCATCCCAGAGAACGAGGACGAGCACGACTCTCCACCGCCTCGATCCGGTCGCGGGTCCGGAAAGTAGATAACCCGGAGGTGACGCGCCTCTGTTTATTATGAAACATTTGTTCTAAAAAGACAAAGGAAACGGTCCGCTCCACGTCAAGGCCGACGAGGCAAACCGGGCCCCGTGTCCTTCCAACGCCGTTCGACCCCTCGTAGTTTTAGTGCGTCTAATTGTGGTAGTGATAGCGACACATAAGAGGTGGTGCGCGGGGGTGTCCGGCGCCAGATATACTTGGAAGAGAGCGACGACCGGTTGTTGGAAGAGGAAAGCCGCAAAGAGAGGGTTTCCGTCAGCGAGCTCATCAGGCGGGCCATTCACCGGTGCTACGGCCCCGGCCGGCAGCTCGCGTGGGACCAGGTGTTCGCCCACAGTGTCCGTGTCGGGGCAGCGGAGGCGGAGGTCACGTGGGTCTACGACGAGCTTTTCGATGACGCAGTCGACGAGATGTCCGGCCTCGGGAGCGGCAAGCCTTGAACTGGATTGATACCCCGTTGCTCGTTTACCGGGCCGTCGAGGGACGCCCGGCGGGCAATCTGGTCCAGGATGAACTCCGCACGGGTTCGTGGGGCGTCTTGTTGGAGACATTTCAGGTGCTAACCCGGGATTACGATGTAACCCGAAGCGCAGCCAGGGAGGAGACAGACCTGCTTGCCCGTTCCCCGATCTCCTGGGCTGCCTTGCAATCTCAACAAGTGGTGGAGGTTGTCGCCATTGCCGAACAAGAGGGGCTCGCGTCCACGGATGCCGTTCTGCTCCATCTGGCGGAGAAGGACAGGGGGTGTCCTGGTGACTCCGGATTCGCGTCTGCTTCGCGCAGCGCAGGCACGGGGGGTTGCAGCCAGAAACCCGATCGGGAGAGACCTGGCCGCGGCCACCGCCTCGTGGGAGGAGGCAAACCTGCCCGAGAAAGGATTCACCCGTCTCTTGCGTTCGGTGCTCAAATGGCTGCAGGCTCAGGACCCAATGATGGCCGAGCGATTTCTCGAGGCAACGGGGAACTTGAGCCGGCTCCCGACCTGAGCACCATGCGCTTCCTCAACC
>CAYXQP010000014.1:0-25828 GCA_964467515.1 uncultured Eubacteriales bacterium
CGGCGCCCGCGGGCCGACCCTCCGAGCAGGCCGCAGCCGCCCGGCTCGGCCCCAGCAGAGCCAGGGCACCCTCCAGGAGCAGCCCCGCGCCGCGGCGCCGGCCCCGCCGCCACTGGTGGAGGGCCACCGCCACCTTGATAAGGGCCTTGGCCAAGTCGTCCCGCGCCCGCCGCCAGGCTCCCTCCAGCAGGTCCGAGGCCTCGCGGTAGCTCCCCGCCCTCATCCGCTCCGCGAAGCCAACCAGCACCGCTTCCGTGCCCGTCACCCCTGCGTCGCGGTCCAAGGGCCTCACCTCGCTTCCCACCTCCAGGATACCCCGGGGGAGGAGCCACCGCAGGCGCGGAACGGCCAGCGCCTCTCCGGCCGCCTAAGAACCGGTGCGATGGCGCCATGGTGATAGCGGCCCACCCGTTGCCAAGCAAATGGGAGATCGGTTATCATTCTGCGCGGTTATTCGAGGCAGATGGCGCTTGCCCTGGAAGGCATCCTTCGACGTCGTGCCTTCACAGCACGGCCGCAACACCTGGGGGTATCGCCATTGGACCGTTCGGCGCCTCTCCACCTCGAGCGGATCCTCCGCCAGGCCTTCCACGATTCCCTGGACGGCATAGTCATCACCGGCCCGGACACCGTGATCCTGGACTGCAACGAGGCCTACGAGCGCATCGTCGGCTTCCCGCGGGAGATGCTGATCGGCGCCCGGCCCAGCATCCTCCGGTCGGGCAAGACGCCCCGCCGCGTCTTCCAACAGATGTGGCGGGACCTCAAGAAACGGGGACGGTGGATGGGGGAGCTCATCAACCGCCGCCGGAACGGCGAGGAGTGGCATTGCTTCCTCAGCGTCACCCGCCTGACGGACGCGGCGGGCAGCATCAGCGGCTACGTGGGCATAGTCCGTGACATCACCGACCGCGTGAACCTGACGGCCGAGGCCGCCCGCCGCCTCAAGGAGCTCACGGTCACCCAGGACGTGACGGTGCGGACCCTGGCCTTCCTGGCCGAGCACAAGGACCCGGACATCGGCGGCCACCTGCGGCGCATCCAGGCCTGCACGCGGCTCCTGGCCGAGTCGCTGCGGGAGCGGCGCGCCCACGCCCGGGAGCTGACGCGGGACCGCCTCGAGGAGATAGTGGAGGCGTCGGTGCTGCACGACGTGGGCAAGGTGGGCATCCCCGAGGGAATCCTCTTCAAACCCGGCCGCCTCTCGCCCGAGGAGTTCGCCGTCATGCAGCTGCACACCCGCATCGGCGCCGGCATCCTCAGCCACGCCGACGCCGAGATCCGGGACGCCCTGGGCGTGGATCGCACCTTCCTCACCGTGGCCCGCCAGATCGCCCTCCACCACCACGAGCGCTGGGACGGCACCGGCTATCCCGAGGGCCTCAAGGGCCCCTCCATCCCCCTCCCGGCCCGCATCGTGGCCGTGGCCGACGTGTATGACGCCCTGATCTCGCGGCGGGTCTACAAGCCCGCCTGGCCCCACGAGGAAGCCGTCCGGGTTCTCCTGGAGGGAGAGGGCACCCACTTCGACCCCGACGTGGTCCGGGCCTTCCGCGAGCGGGAGGAGGAGATAGCGCGCCTCTCCCGTGCCGCTGAAACAGAGCCGGCCGCTTGACACCCGTTCGGCGGACGGTACCGCGGCGACCCTCCCTTCGTCGCCGCCAACCGGACGCTGTCGCCGCGCCTGGCCGGCGGCTTCGTGGCGCACCCTAAACTTCCAGGGATAACCCAACGAAAAGGAATAGGGGGTGTCTACCGCCATGTCCACGCCGGTCGGGGAGACGGCCGTCGAAGCGGGCCTCGCCTTCATCCACAACCCGGAAGCCCTCGTCATCACGGACCTCTCGTGGCGCGTCGTCGCCCTCAACCCCCAGGCTGTCCGTCTCACCGGCTGGAGCGTGGGCACAGCCTTGGGGCAGCCCCTCTGCCGCCTGCTGGGCTGCTCGGCCCCCGAACCGACGGGCCCCGGCCGGCAGCCGGCGGAAGCCGTGCCCTGCGCCGCCTCCTCCCCCTGCGACGGCGGACGCTGCTCCCTCGCCCAGCGGGCCGAGCCGACGGCCGCCGGCGTCGAGATCCCGTGCCTCAGAGCGGGGGGAGCAGCCTGGACGGCCGAGCTGGACGCCTCGCTGATGCCGGCGGCGGGGGGACGGTTGCTGCTCCTGGTGGTCCTCCGCGACGTGACCGTCCGTTGCGAGGAGCGGCGACTCCTGGAGGAACGGGCCTGCACCGACGCCCTCACGGGGCTCGGCAACCGCTTCCGGCTGGGGACCCTCAGCCAGACGGTGGAGAGGGGCACGGCCCTGGTGCCGGCCACCGTGGCCGTCCTGGACGTGGACAACATGAAGTCCATCAACGACTCGTGCGGGCACGAGATGGGAGACCGGGTGCTCCGGGCCATCGGGGAGCTCCTGCGGCGCAACACCCGCCACTCCGACCTGGCCATCCGCTACGGCGGGGACGAGTTCGTCCTCCTCCTCCCCCACACCACCCTCCGCCAGGCCAAGGGCCTCATGCGGCGCCTGGAGACCCTCACCTCGTCCCTGCAGGCCTTCCTCGAGCTGCCGCTCCCCGTCGGCCTCAGCTACGGACTGGCCCAGGTCTCTCCCGGCCAGTCCCTGGAAAAGGCCCTGGTGCGGGCGGACCGCCAGATGTACCGGCGCAAGCTGCTGCGGGGACGGGGCGGGCTGACGGGGCCCGGGGGATCCGTCATCCCCAGAGCCGCAGGAGGATCAGTTCGGCCCACACCGGGAAGTGGTCGGACGCCCCGGCCCGTGCAACTCCCTCTCTGAGCACCTTCCAGCCCCGGCTCACGTAGATGCGGTCGCCCGCCAGACCCCCCCAGCGAAAAGTGGCCGCCAGGCCGGGACCGGACGCCGGCGCCGCCCGCAGACCGAGCCGCGCCGGCCAGGCGGGAGCCGGGTCGTTCCAATCGCCCAGCAGCAGGTAGGGCGGAGCCTCTCCCCGGAGGAGGCCGGCGAGGGCCGCCAGTTGTCGCTCCCGCTCGGCGGGGGAGAGGCTCAGGTGGGTGACCACCACCGTCGCGTCCCCGCCGGGAAGACGGACCCGGGCCACGATGGCGGAGCGCGGCTCGCCCTCCGTCGGCAGCGTCTCCGTGCGCGCCGCCAGGATGGGATGCCGGCTGAGGAGGGCGTTGCCATACAGGCCGAGGCCGCGGCGGAAGGCCGGTCCGAAATAGACCCGGTAGCCAAGTCTGCCGGCCAGCCGCACGGGCTGGTTGACGAGGCCGCTCCGGAGCTGGAACACGTCCACCTCCTGCAAGCCGAGGATGTCCGGCTCCAACCCGCGCAAGGTTTCCGCCACGCGCTCCAGGTCGAGCCGGCCGTCCACGCCCAAGGCGTGGCGAAGGTTGAAGGTGACGGCCAGCACCGTCTCCCCGTCCGCCCGCGGCCCGGCGAGGAGCCGGACGGGCACGGTCCCGCGCGCTCCCCGGTCCGGAAAAAGGACCGCGCCGAGGACGGCACCGGCCAGGGCCGCTCCCCCGATGGCCCAGGCCACCACGCGCCGCGCCCGCGCCGGGGCCGGCCCACGTCCCCGGAAAGGTTCCCTTCGCATCGGTGTGATCAAGGCAATCCTCTCACTTCGACAGGCGCCGCGACCCGCCTGCCGCCCGCGCCGGCGCCGCGGCCGGCAATTGCCGCCAGCGAGGCCAGCAAGGCCCGCGCGGCGCCGGGAGGAAGGAAACCGGCCGTCACCGAAAACCATCATGGCGAGGAGCCGCGGCCACCCGGCTCGACGCGCGGGGCGGCTGCGCAGGGACGAGGGGGGTCGGTGATGAGGGCGTGCGCGTAGCCATGGTCACTTCCTGGCCGCCGCGCTGGTGCGGCATCGCCATCTACAGCGAGAACCTGGTGGAGGCTCTCCGCGCGGCGGGGGCCGAGGTGCACGTGGTGTGCCACAACGACGGCGGCCGGCCGGGTGAGCCCCAGGTCCACCCGGCAATAGACCAGGCCGACCCCGGGTGGCCCCACGCCCTGCTCAGGGCCGTGGACGCGATAAAGCCGGACGTGGTCCACGTCCAGCACGAATTCGGCCTCTACGCCCTCTTCGACCGCCCAGGCGTTTACAGCTTCGAGCCCAGGCGTGCCTTCGAGCTGGCCACGGCCCTCTTCCGCTGGCGGGCGGGGGGCCTTCCCGCCGTCGTCACCTACCACTCCGTCTTCTCGCGCCTGACACGGGAGGAGAACCTCTACTACGGGCACACCATGCGCCTGGCGGCGGCCAACGTGGTCCACGAACCCTACCAGCGGGTCCATCTGGCGGACAACCTGGGGCAGCGCCTGGACAACGTCTTCGTCTGCCCGCACGGAGCGGGCCTGCCGGCCCGCGACCGGCCCGCCCGCCGACGCCTGGCCAGAGCGCGGCTCGGGCTGCCCGCCCCCGGGGAGGCGCCCGTCTGCGGCCTCATGGGCTGGTGGGAGCCCAACAAGGGGTTCGACCGTCTCGTCGCCCTCTGGCCAGCCGTGCGGCGGCTGGCCCCCGGCGCCCTGCTGGTCCTGGCGGGCGACGCCAGGCCGGGCAGCCCGGCCGGCCCGGCCACGCGCGACCGCTACCTGGACCTGGTGACCCGGAGTCCCGTTCGGGACGCCATCCGCGTGGTCCAGGGCCGCTTCACCCGGGAGGAGTACATGGAGGTCCTCCACGCCTGCGACTGCCTGGTCCTGCCCTACCTCTACGCCAGCCAGTCGGGCAACCTGGCCCACGCCTACCAAGCCGGCCTGCCGGTGGTGGTGACCGCCCTGGAGGGCCTCAAGTCGTCGGTGGAGGCCAGCGGCGCCGGCCTGGTCGTGCCGCGGGACGACGACGCGGAGTTGGTCCGGGCCGTGGCCACCCTCCTCACGGACGGCGCCCTGCGCCGGCGTCTGGCGCTCCGCTCCGCCCGCTACGCCCGCCGGGTGGTGGCCTGGGACAGGGTGGCCCGGCGCCACCTGGCCATCTACGCCGAGGCGGCGCGTCTCCTCCGGCGGGAAGCCGGGGACCGCCGCTTCCTCGACCACCGGGTGCACGTATGACGGATCCGGCCGCCGGCCGCCCTCGGGAGCGGGCCGCCCGCCTCGCCGTGGGCGTGGACATGGGCGCCACCAACTGCCGGCTGGCCCTGGTGACCGTCCGGGGAAGCATCCTGGCCCACACGCGCCTGCCCACCAACGGCGCCGACGGTCCCGGCCCCACCCTGGCCAGGATCGCCGCCGCCATCCGCCTCCTGGCCGGCGACCGGCCCGTCGAGGCCGTCGGCCTTGCCACACCGGGGCCCCTCGACCCCCGGCGGGGCATCATCCTGGCGCCGCCCAATCTGCCCACGTGGCGCCAGGTGCCGGCGGCCGCCCAACTGGCGGACCTCCTGGGCCTGCCCTGCCACCTCCTCCGCGACACCCAGGCCGCCCTCCTGGGGGAGGAGCGGTGCGGAGCCGCCCGCGGCCGCCGCCATTCCCTCCTTCTCACCCTTGGCACGGGCGTGGGCGGCGCGGCCCTGGTCGACGGCCGGCTCCTGGCGGGGCGCGACGGCATGGCCGCCGAGTTCGGGCACATGACCATGGATCCCGACGGGCCGCCCTGCGGCTGCGGCAACCGGGGCTGCCTGGAGGCTCTCGTCTCCGGCACCGCCCTGCGGGCCCGCCACGGCGCGGACCCGCCCGCCCTGGCCAGGGCGGCCAGGGCGGGGGATCAGGCCGCCCGGCGCGCCTTCGCCGAGATGGGAGCGTCCCTCGGCACGGCCCTGGCGGGCCTCGTCAACGCCTTCAACCCGGAGATAATCATCCTGGGGGGAGGCGTGATGAACCTGGCCGATCTCTTCTGGAAGGACATGCTGGACACCCTGGCGGCCCGCTCCCTGCGCCACCTGGCCGCCGGGCTGGAGGTGCGCCCGGCGGCCCTGGGCGAGGCGGCGGGGCCCCTCGGCGCCGCCCTCCACGCCCTGCGCGCCGGCAAGCCGTGACGGGCGGACGGCCCGCCGGGCCCACGCCCGCTGCAGGACCAGCGCCCCCCCGCGAGACGGGCCTGGGTCTAGTGGGCTGCGGCGGCTTCGGCCTCTTCGTCCTGGAAGCGGTGGCAGCACTGCCGGGGGTCGAACTGGCGGCCGTGTCGGACCCCGACGCCGACCGCCGCCGACGCGCGGCCGATCTGTGGCAGCGTCTCCGCGGCCGCCGGCCCGCCGTCCACGCCGGCGAGGCTTCCCTCCTGGCGGACCCGGCGGTGGAGGCCGTCTGGATCGCCACGCCGCCCCACCTCCACCACGCCCTGTCCCTGGCCGCCCTGGCGACGGGCCGAGCCGTCATCCTGGAAAAGCCCGGGGGCATGACGGCGGCCCAGGCGGCCGAGGTGGCGGAGGCGGCCCGGAGCCGGGCCTTGCCCGTGACCGTGGACTTGGTCATGCGCCGGAACCCCATCTACCGGTGGCTCCGGGAGGCGGCCGCCGCCGGCTGTTTCGGCGCCCTCGAGCGCATCGCCCTGGAGAACTCGGCCCGCGACGATCACCTGCCCCCCGGTCACTGGTTCTGGGACCGGGCGCTGAGCGGCGGCATCTGGGTCGAGCACGGCGTTCACTTCTTCGACCTCTTCCGTTGGCTGGCCGGCGAGCCTCTCGGCTTCACCTCCGTGGCGGTGGAAGGCCGGCCGGGCATGGTGGACGCCGTGGCCGCCCTGGCTCTCTACCGGCCGCCGGCGGGCGGCGCGCCGCCGGCCGTGGGAAGCCACTACCATGCCTTCGTCAAGCCGGGCCCGTGGGAGCGCACCCGGCTCACCCTCGTCTACCAGCGCGCCTACCTGGAGGTGGAGGGCTGGATCGCCGAGAGCGTGCGCGGCGATGCCTGGCTCGCCCCGGGGGTCAGCCTGCCCGCCGCCCCCTGGCTGGAGCAGGAAGCCGGGGAGGCGCCAGCGGCGGGCGTTTTCTCCGGCCGGGGCCAGCGGCTCCCGGCCGCGGCCCACGTCACCCTCTCCGGCCGCCTGCCGGACCGCTGGGACGCCTACCGGGCCGCCATCCGCGCCGCCCTCGCGGACCTGGCGGCCGCCCTGGCAGACCCCGGCCACCGCCTGGAGGTCACCATGTCCGACGCCGCCCGCGCCCTGGCCGACGCCGAGGCCGCCGGTGCCGCCGGGGCGGCGCCTGCCGCGCCTCCTGCCCGCTGACACCCCGCGCGATATACTCTCCGTGAGACAGCCCATGGCCGCGGCGAAGCATCTCCGGTTCCTGGCATGGCCGGCCCTCGTCGCGGCGGCTCTCCTCGCCGCGGCTCCGGCCCGGGCGGCCGTCTCCTACGGCCAGCCCTTCCCCCGTGCCACCGTCGCTCTCGCCCGGCCCCCCGTCGGTCTCCACGTCCTGGTGACGGAGGGGGACCGGGTGGAGGAGGCCGTCCTGGTCCTGGACGGTCGGCGCCTCCCCCTGGACAGGGAGGGTTCCTTTCTGGGAGCCGTGCCGCCGGAGCCTCTCTCCCCCGGCTGGCACGAGGCGGCGGTCACCGTCCGTTTCAACCATCCGTGGGCGCCCCTCCACCTGGAGTGGCGCTTCCAGGTGGCGGAGGGCGCCGCGGAAACCCTGCCCGACCCCGACCCCAGGGCCGCCGAGGTGCTGCGGGCCGTCAACGAGCTGCGCGGGCGGGCCGACCTGGCCCCCCTCGCCCTGCACCCGGCCCTGGCCGCCGCGGCGGCGGCCCACGCCGGCTACTACGTCCAGAACCCCCTGGCCGAGGTGGACCTGTCGGTCCACGAGGAATCCCCGGGCCGGCCCGGCTTCACCGGTGTGGAGCCGTGGGAGAGGGGCGCCTACTTCGGCTACCCCTTCACCTATTACGCCGAGGATATGCACTTCCTGGCCGACCCCGGGCGGGCGACGGCAGAGTGGCGCGACTCCGTCTACCACCGGCTCCCCCTCCTGGACCCGACCGCCGAGCACCTGGGCTACGGCCGGGCAGTCCGGGGCGAGGAGAAAGCGGACGTCCTGGAGGTCGGCAGCGTGACCCTCGGGGAGTACGGCGACGGACCCGACGCCGTCATCTACCCCGTGCCCGGCCAGACGGGGGTGCCCGTCTCCTGGGCCGGCAACGAGGTGCCAGACCCTTACCGTTTCTTCTCGGCGGGAACGGAGGGCTCAGCCAGGCAGCCGGCCGGCTACCCCATCACCATCCAGTTCCCGCGCCGGGCCGTCACCGCCTCCGTGGTGACGGAGGTCTCCCTCCGCACCGCGGCGGGCGCCGCCGTGCCACTGTGGGTGCTGGATTCGTCCCAGGATGAGCACATCCGCCCGCACATAGCCCTCCTGCCCCGCGCCGCCCTCTCCCCCGGCACCCGCTACCAGGTCAGCCTGACCGCCCGCCTCTCCCTCCAGGACGGAGGCCAGCGTCTCTTCAACCGCACCTTCTGGTTCACCACGGCCGCCCCTGCCCGGGAGCCCGTCCCCGCCGCCGCCGTCTACCTGGACGGGCGGCCCCTCGCCGCCGACGTGCCCCCCGTGGTCCGGGACGGCCGCTCCTACCTGCCGGCGCGAGCCCTCCTCACGGCCCTGGGGCTGGAGGTGGCCTGGGACGGGCACCGGCGGGCGGTGACGGCGACGGGGCAGGGCCGCACCATCGTGCTCAAGGTGGACAACGACCTGGCTCTGGTGGACGGCCGGCCGGTGCCCCTCGACGCCGCCCCCTTCGTCTGGCGGGACCGCGTGCTGCTGCCCGTGCGCTTCGCGGCGGAAACCATGGGGCTGACGGTGCGCTGGGATCCGGGAAGCAGAGAGGTGCACGTGGACAGGACCCTCGGCGGGCAGGAGACTCCGCCCGCCCCGCTCGCACCGGCCGAGGCGAGCCGGCCCCGCCATTGAGCGTGGGAAACGATGCCGGCACGAGGTCCGAGGAGCGGCGCCGACAAAAAAATTAGGGCGGGGGTTAGCTGCGCGACCGCAGCCGCCGCTTTGTCCCGCCCTTGGCCGGGTGACCCGGGCGCCTCCTCTGCCCGGGTGCCCACCGGCTCACTGCTCCTCGCGGAGTCCCTGCTCTCAAGGTCCTTCCTTCAACATCAATGTAAACGGGGACCCGCTGCCGCGCCATAGCCCGGAAGGCCCATTTTGCCGTCCCGGCCGCGGCGCCACCCCCCGCCGTTGGCCCGCCGGCGCGAGCCGGCGAAGCCCTCAGCCCTGGGCGCCCGAGCCCGCGGCCGCCTCCCGCCCGTAGGCGTCCGCCAGGCGCACCACGTCGTCCAGCTCCGGCGTCGAGACCTCGATGAAAACGGTGCGCGTGGCGGCCGCAACCCTGTGCACCGTGCCCGGCGGAATGGTGACGCAGAGGCCAGGTTCGATGGGAAGGTCGCGCCCGCCCAGGTGCATGGTGCCCGACCCCTCCACGAAGAACATGGTCTCCAGCTTGCGTTCGTGGAGCTGGAGGCTGAGGCTGTGACCGGCCATCACCTCGATGACCTTGCCGGCGTACCTGTCCGTCACGGCCCACCACGTCTCGCGTCCCCACGGCTTGTCCACCACCCGCGCGCCGGCGGTTTCACCGCCGCCGTCCACCACCCTTCGTGGAACGGGCAGGCGGAGACCGTCCTCCCGACCCTCCACCAGTCGGCCGTGCCCCTTCTCCCTCAGCACGGCCACGAGCCGCTTGAGGTCGGCCGCCCGCTCGCGGTCGGTGACCAGCACCACGTCGCCGGCATCCACCACCACCAGCCCCCGGACGCCGTAGGCCACCACCAGCCGCCCGTCCGCCGCCGGGCAGCTCCCGGGGGGGGAACCGGGCTCCGAGCAGACGACGCAACCGCTGGCGTCCACGGCCAGGGCAGCGCCCACGGTCACGTTGCCCTCCTCGTCGGCCGGCAGGACGCGCCCCAGGGCCGCCCAGCTTCCCACGTCATCCCAGCCGAAGTCGCCGGGCACCACCGCCACCCGGCGGGACTTCTCCAGGAGGCCGTAGTCAATGGAGAGGCTGGGGAAGGAAAGGTAGCAGCCGCGGGCCACCTCGGCTTCCTCCGGCGTGCCGGCGGCCGCCTCCAGCCGCCGCATGCCGTCGGCCAGCCAGGGCACGTGCTCCTCGATCTCCCGGCGCAGGGCGTCCACGCGCCAGACGAACATACCGCTGTTCCACAGATAGTTGCCGTCGGCCAGGAAGGCCAGGGCCCGCTCCAGGGGGGGTTTCTCCGTGAAGCGCACCACGCGGCGCAGGACGAGCCCGCCGTCGTAACGCTCCAGGACCCGCCCCGCCTGGATGTAGCCGTACCCGGTCTCGGGCCGTGTGGGCGTGATTCCCACCGTCACCAGCCGCGTGCCGGTCGCGGCCGCCCGCACGGCGGCGCCCATGACCTCCGCGAACCGGTCGGAGCGGGCGATGACGTGGTCCGCCGGCAGGACCACCATGACGGTGCGCGGATCGTCTCGCGCGAGCCGCACCGCCGCCAGCCCCAGGCAGGGCGCCGTGTCGCGCCCGCCCGGCTCCAGGATCAGGTTCTCCGGCCGCAACTGGGGCAATTGCTGGCGTGTGAGCCGGCCGTAGCGGACGGGCGTGACGACGAAGATGCTCTCCGGTCCGCCGAGGAGGCTCGCCCGCCGCCACGCCGCCTGCAGCAGGCTCTCACCTCCGGCCAGGCACAGGAACTGCTTGGGGAGATCGCTCCGGCTCCAGGGCCAGAAGCGCTCGCCCCTCCCCCCCGCCATGATGACCACGGCTACGCGCGGCAACGTCATCCCCCCGCCGTACCGGGACTAGGGCCGGTTTCCGGACCGTCCCGGACTAACTTGATATGTGACCGGCCCCTCCCTGTTGACCAAGCCCCGCCGAACGCAGCAGGGCGGCCGCCTGCTCCTCCACGCCGGAGGGCGGGCTCACCCCGGCCGCCGCCTCCCGCCGCAAGAGCACCAGCAGCGTCTGGAGGAGGAGTCTGGCGTCGAGGAGGAGGCTGTAATTGCGGATATAGTACAGATCGTAGCGTAACTTGTCGGCGGCCTCCGTGGCGTAGCCGCCCGCCACCTGGGCCAGGCCGGTGAGGCCGGGACGCACCAGGTGCCGATAGCGATAGCCCGGCAGCTGGTCCGCCAGCTCCGTGACGAAGCCGGGCCGCTCGGGCCGCGGGCCCACCACGCTCATGTCGCCCCGCAGGATGTTGATGAGCTGGGGCAATTCGTCCAGCCGCAGCGCCCTGAGCCACCGCCCCACGGGCGTCACCCGCGGGTCGTCCCGGCTGGCCAGCACGGGGCCCGTCTCGGCCTCGGCGCCCCGCACCATGGTGCGAAACTTGTACAGGGTGAAGATCCGGCCCCCCTCCCCCACGCGCTCCTGCCGGTAGATGACCGGCCGCCCCGACAGGACCAGCACGGCCGCGGCCACCGCCGCCATGAGGGGCAGAGCCACCGGCAGGCAGAGGGCCGTCACGGCCAGGTCGAAGGCCCTCTTGGTGAGGCGCTGCCCCTGGGTGAGACCCAGAGGCGGTATCTCGACCACCGGTATATCAGCGATCTCTCCCACCGTCCCGTGCAGGAGGAGGATCTCGTACATCTCGGGTACCACCAGCACCTCCCGCCCTGCGGCCAGGGCGAGCCCGCTCAGGCGGACCTTGGCCTCGGCGGGCACCGACGGCGCCAGGACCACCACGTCGCACCCCTCCAGGGCGGCCGCGGCGGCCGCCGCCTCGGTCCAGGGCACGATGGCCGCCAGCCGGTACCACCCGCCCGGCAGGTTGAGGAAGCGCGCCACGAGGCGCAGCTCCTCCTCGCCGGCCGCCGACACGAGGAGGACCCGGCGCTCGCCGTGCCACGCCTTTTCGAGGCGCCAGAAAAGCAGGCGCCACAAGGACAGCAGTCCCACCTGCAGGCCGCCGGCGAGGAGCAGGACCAGGCGCGGGAGGGCGAAGCCGCGCAGCCAGAAGGTGCCGGCCGCCGTGAGCAGGGAGAGGACGACGGTGCCGACGACGAGCCGCCTCAGCGTCTCGAGGAAGGAGAGGGGGGTGCGGCCGTACAGGCCCAGGCCCGCAAAGACGCCGAGGGCGGCCAGGGCCAGCCAGGGAGCCAGCAGCCGGTAGGGTTCGTAGTTCTCGGCCGGAGGCTGGCCTCCGAACCGCACCTGGTACGCCAGGAGGAACCCTCCCACCACGAAGAGGGTGTCCCCGCCCGCGAGCAGCCAGGCGGGCACGCGCACCCTCCGCCCCCCCGGACGCCCCTTGGCCGCGCGGTCGCCGGCGTGTCGGTCCACATTCTGTAAAGTAGCACAAAGGCGGGGCTCTTCGCTCGCCCCGCCTTCCGGCGCCGTTACCATTCCCTTCGCGCGCACCGCCCGCTCGCACCGCGACGCAGGCCGCCGCGGACGGATTCAGATATCGTAGTACAGGTAGAACTCGTAAGGGTGCGGCCGGATGGTCACCTCGTGCAGCTCGCGCGTCCGCTTGTGGTCCACCCACGCCTCCACCAGGTCGGGCGTGAAGACGTCGCCCTCGGTGAGGAAGTCATTGTCCCGCTCCAGGGCCTCCAGCACCTCGCCCAGGGAGCCGGGCACGCTCTTGACCTTTGCCTGCTCCTCGGGCGACAGCTCGTAGATGTTCTTGTCCAGGGGGCCGAAGCCGGCCGCCACGGGGTCCACCCGCCGCCGCACGCCGTCCAGGCCGGCCATCAGCATGGCGGCGAAGGCCAGGTACGGGTTGCAGCTCGGGTCCGGCGGCCGGAACTCGATCCTCTTGGCCGGCGCCGACTCGGGACCGGTCTGGTACATGGGGATGCGCACGGCGGCGCTCCGGTTGCGGCGGCTGAAGGCCACGTTGACGGGCGCCTCGTAATGGGGCACGAGCCGCTTGTACGAGTTGGTGGTGGGGCTGGCGAAGGCCAGCACGGCGTCTATGTGGCCGAGGAGCCCGCCCACGTAGTGCAAGGCCGTCTGGCTCAGCTCGGCGTAGCCGTCCCGGTCGTAGAAGAGGTTCCGGCCGTCTTTCCAGAGGCTCTGGTGGGTGTGCATGCCGCTCCCGTTGTCGCCGAAGAGGGGCTTGGGCATGAAGGTGACCGTCAGCCCCTTGCGGCGCGCCAGGTTCTTCATGACGTACTTGTAGATCATGACCTTGTCGGCCATGCGGGTGAGGCTGTCGAAGCGCATGTCCACCTCGGCCTGGCCGGCGGTGGCCACCTCGTGGTGGTGCATCTCCACGGGGATCCCCAGGGCCTCCAGCATGAGGGTGGCCTCGCTCCGCACGTCCTGGAAGCTGTCGCTGGGCGGTACGGGGAAGTACCCCTCCTTGGGGCGGATCTTGTAGCCCAGGTTGGGGTCCGTGTTGCGGGCCGTGTTCCAGATGCCCTCCCGCGAGTCTATGGAATACCCGCAGCGGTGCGGGTCCGTGGAATATTGGACGTCGTTGAAGATGAAGAACTCCAGCTCCGGCCCCCAGTAGCTCACGTCGGCCACGCCGCTCTTCTTGAGATGAGCCTCGGCCTTTTGCGCCACGCAGCGGGGATCCCGGGAGTACATGTCGCCCGTGATGGGGTCCCGCACGTTGCAGATGACGGCCATGGTCGGCACGTCACAAAAAGGATCGATGAAGGCCGTGGCGGGATCGGGGACCAGGAGCATGTCGCTCTCCTCGATGCTCTGAAAGCCGCGGATGCTGGAGCCGTCGAAGCCTATCCCCCGGGAGAAACTCTTCTCGTCGAACTCGCCGGCCGGGACGGTGGCGTGCTGCCAGATGCCGGGCACGTCCACGAAGCGCAGGTCCACCATGCGGATCCCGTTTTCCCGGGCCCGCTTGACCACCTCCGCCGGCGACTCGGAACCCAAAACCAGCTTTTTGGGCAAATCCCGCAAAAGGTCCTCCACCGCTATGGCCATTCGCCGCGCCCGTCCGGTGGCCGGTCACCGGACGGGCCTTCCCCCCTTCATCGCCTTTTTTGGCGGGGCACCCCTCGCAGGTGCGCCCACCGACGCACGGTCCGCCGCCCGGCGCACCAGGCCGTACCCGCCCGGAACGCATGCGGGCCGCGCTCCTGACACAAACTATACAAATTCGCGGCGTGAGTCAAGAGCTATCTGTCAGGTTTCCAGCCGGCGCACCCGCCCTTGCCGGCCCAACACCGCTGCGCCCTACCGTTTGCGCCCATCTCTGCCGCAGGCGACCATGGCCCTCGTCAGGGTCGGGCCGCCTGACCCCCGGCACACGCCGCAGAGCGGCTAAACATGTTAGCATTCATGACACTCTCCTCTTGACTTTAACCTACCATAGTGACCATACTGGCCATATAGCTGACATCTTTATGACATGGGGGGGATGCATCATGGCAGCGAGCGGCAGGAGACGGCGGGCCCTCTCCCTCGGCCTGGCCCTGCTCACGGGGCTGGCCCTGGCGGTGCCCGCGCTCGCCCAGGAGGCCAGGCCCGAGCTCAACGCGGGCGATACGGCCTGGCTCCTCACCTCGACGGCCCTGGTCATGCTCATGACGGCACCCGGGCTGGCGCTCTTCTACGGCGGCCTCGTCAGCCAGCGCAACGTCCTCTCCACCCTGATGCACAGCTTCTTCGTGCTGGCCCTCATCAGCGTCCAGTGGGTTCTCTGGGGCTACAGCCTCTCCTTCGGCGGCGACGTGAGCGGCGTCGTCGGCAACCTGGACTTCCTCGGCTTTCGCGGGGTGGGCCAGGAGACCACGAGCCTGACCGTGCCCCACCTGGCCTTCGCCATGTTCCAGGCCGTCTTCGCCGTCATCACGGTGGCCCTCATCTCCGGCTCCTTCGCGGAGCGGATGCGCTTCCCGGCCTTCATACTCTTTTGCCTCCTCTGGGCCACCGCCGTCTACGACCCGCTGGCCCACTGGGTCTGGGGCGGCGGCTGGCTCATGAAGCTCGGCTCCCTGGACTTCGCCGGCGGCACCGTGGTCCACATCAGCTCGGGCGTCTCGGCCCTGGTGGCCGCCCTCGTCGTCGGCCGCCGCATCGGCCATCCGCAGCGCGTCCTGCCGCCCCACAACGTGCCCTTCGTCCTGATGGGCGCCTCCCTCCTCTGGTTCGGGTGGTTCGGCTTCAACGCCGGCAGCGCCGTGGCGGCCAACGGGCTGGCGGCCCTCGCCTTCGCCGTCACCAACACGGCCACGGCCGTGGCCGCCCTCACCTGGGCCGCGGTGGAATGGCTCCACCGGGGCAAGCCCACCCTGGTGGGGGCCGCCACCGGTGCCGTGGCGGGCCTCGTCGCCATCACGCCGGCCTCCGGCTTCGTGAGCGTGCCGGCCTCCCTGGCGGTGGGGCTGGGCGCCGGCCTCGTCTGCTACTGGGGCGTCAACGTGCTGAAGCCCCGCCTCGGGTACGACGACACCCTGGACGTCTTCGGCGTCCACGGCCTGGGCGGCACGTGGGGCGCCATCGCCACCGGCATCTTCGCCAGCAAGGCGCTGAACCCGGCCGGCGACGACGGGCTGCTGGCCGGCAACCCGGCCCAGATGGTGGAGCAGCTGGCGGCCGTGGCGGCCGCGTGGGCCCTGGCGGCCGTCGGCACCTTCGTCATACTCAAGGTGGTTGGCTTCCTCACACCGCTCAGGGTCAGCAAGGAGGAGGAGGTGGCCGGACTCGACACCACCCTCCACGGCGAGACGGCCTACAACCTGCTCCCGGCCCCCGGCATGGCCGGGCTGGCCGACGGAGGCGTACTGCACGCCGGGCACGGCGGCGCCGTGGCCCAGACCGGTTCCGGCCTGGCGGCCGGCGAGAGGGGGTAGAAACCCATGAAGAAGCTGGAGATCATCGTGCGGCCGGAGCGCTTCGGCGACGTGGTAAGCGCCCTCCAGAGCGCCGGCGTGGCCGGGATGACGGTGACGGACGTGCGGGGGCAGGGCTGCCAGCGGGGCACCGTTCACTATTACCGCGGCACCGAGTTCCACGTGGACTTCCTGCCCAAGGTAAAGATCGAGACGGTGGTCCCCGACGACCTGGCGCCCTACGTCCTGGAGGCCGCCGTCACCGCGGCCCGCACCGGCCAAGTGGGCGACGGCAAGATCTTCGTCCTGGACGTGGAGGAGGCGGCGCGCGTCCGCACCGGTGACCGCGGCGACGCAGCCCTGGCCGGCTGTCCGCCCGGCGCAACGGCGACGGCCTAGAGGCGGGGACGACTCCACCCTGCGGCCTCCCCCCGCCACCCCCGTCGCCCTCGCCACCGCCGCCTGTCATGGCTCCGGATTCCGGGATCCGGAGCCATGAGTTTCAGGCCAAGATCTGCCTTCGGCCCCCGACCGGGGAGGCCGTCCCCCACCTGGCGTGGCGGGGCCGGAGCGGTAAAATGGTGGCCGGCGGAGCTGCCAGCCTCCCTCCAACCAGGCAGGAATCCGGCCCTTTAGAAAGAATAAGCTATCAAAAAGGCTGGCACCCTTTTGGCAAGGGGGGTCGAACCGTGACGAGCGAGAAAGGGCGGACCCCTCCGGTCGGCGCGAGCGGCGACGGCGCGGGCGGCGCTAGCGGCAAGGACATCTTCCTCGGCCTCGACATCGGCTCCGCCACCGTCAAGGTGGTAGGGATCGACGGCGAGGCGCGGCTGGTGGGCCGGCCGGTCTACCTCCGGCACGACCAGTTCCCGTCCCAGGTGGACGCCCTCAAGCATGCGCTCCGCACCTACCTGGAATCGGTGCCGGGCCGGCGCGTGGCGGGCGTGGGCACCACCGGCAGCGGCCGCGAGCTCAACAAGAAGGTGGTGGGGGCGGACCTGGCCCGCACCGAGATCTTCGCCCACGCCGTGGGAGTCACCCACCTGGTCCGCACCGGGCACGTGCGCACCACGCTGGGCAGGTCCCCTTCCCCGACGGGGGACGGGGCAACGGCGGCCGACCCCGCGGCAGCAGCGGGGCGCGCGGCGGCGGTGGACGGCGGGGAGACGGTGACACGGGTCGGCTCCGTCCTCGAAATCGGGGGCCAGGACTCCAAGGTCATCATCTTCGGCGCGGACGGGTTGCCCGCCTACTTCAACATGAACACCATCTGCTCCGCCGGCACCGGCGAGTTCCTCAAGCAGCTGGCCGACGAGGCGGGCATCACCTTGGAGGAGTTTGGCCGCCTGGCCCTGGAGAGCCGGCGGCCCGCCGTGATCGACGCCACCTGCACCGTTTTCTCCAAGCGCGACTTCCGGCATCTGACCCAGAAAGGGGTCCCCCTGGCCGACCGGCTCATGGGGGCCTGCCGGGCCATGGTGCGCAACTACCTGGTCAACGTGGTCCAGGGGGAGCGGCTCCGCGGCCCCGTTTTCTTCCAAGGCGGGGTCGCCTTCAACCCGGCCGTCCGCCGGGCCTTCGAGGAGCGGTTGGGCTTCCCCATCCTGGTCACACCCCACAACGACGTGGTGGGCGCCTTGGGCATGGCCGTCATCGTGCGGGAGGAGATGCTGGGGCGCCCCGACATCACCAGCCGGTTCCGCCCCGACTTCTTCGAGCGGCGCTTCGACAGCCGCATCCGCTACTGCCACGGCTGCCAGAACGCCTGCGACCTGGCCCAGCCCTACGAGGAGCACGACGGCGAGGTCATCGTCCTGGAGACCCTGGGGGGCCGCTGCGAGGGCTCGCAGAACCCGCGCAACGTCAAGGAGCACCCCCAGGCCCTGCGGACGCTGCGGGTGCCGGTGATCCGGCAGCGGCGGCGGGGGCGCGCCTTCGACGTGGTCAACCCGTCGGGCCGCCGCGTCCGCTCCTCGGAGGGCCGCTACTTCGCCGGTCTGGACGGCGGCTCGCGGGGCACCAAGTTCGCCCTGGTCCGGACGGTGGACCCCGGTGACCCGGCGGCGGCCAGGGGCCGGGAGGGGAGCCTGGACCTGGAGATCGTGGCGGCCGGCTCCGTGGACACGGCGGGCGATGCCATCGGGGCCTGCCTGCGCGCCCTGGCCAGGCTGCGGGAGGCCCTGCCGCCGGGCGCCGAACTGGCCGCCATCGGGACCACCGGCAGCGCCGGGGAGCTCTTCCGCGACATCGTCACCCGCGCCGACCGGGACACGGCCGACGCACGCCCGACGGAGATCGTGGCCCACTACGCCTGGGCCAGCTTCTGGGTGCCCGACGTGGGCACGGTGGTGGACATCGGCGGCAACGACGCCAAGATCATCGCCGTGCGGGAGACGGGGCTTGACTTCGCCATGAACGACAAGTGCGCCGCCGGCACCGGCTCCTTCCTGGAGGCGGTGGCCCGGCGGTTTCAGGTGCCCATCGAGGGCTTCGCCGACGTGGCCCTGCAGTCCCGGGACCCCGCGCGCGTGGCCGGGCGGTGCGCCGTCTTCGGCGAGTCGGACATCGTCCACAAGGCGCGGGTCGGCTTCGCCCCCCGCGACCTCTTCCTGGGCCTGGCCTACGCCATCTGCCGCACCTACCTCTCCGACGTGGGCCGCGGCAAGCCCCTGCGGGTGCCCATGGTGGCCCAGGGCGGCACCTTCCTCAACAGGGCCGTCCAGCACGCCTTCCGCGACACCCTGGGGCTCGGCCCGGAGGAGTTCGTGGTGGCCGAGGACCTGCGCTACGTCCTCTGCGCCGGCGCCCTGGGGGCGGCCCTCGTGGCGCGTGGCCGCTGGGAGCAGGGCTACGACAGCCACTTCAAGGGTTTCGACCGGATCCTGGCGGCCCGTTTCACCACCACCACCACGGTCTGCGTCCACCCTCTCTGCCACCGCCGCTGCGAGGGCGTGGTGGCCCTGCTGGAGGACGGCGTGCCAGTGGCCGGGTACAAGGCCATAGACTGCCCGCTGGGGCTCTTCTCGGGCCTGCTGCCCGACGCAGAGACCCGGAGTCACGTGGAAAACCTTTTGAGGGACGGCAGCCCGGACCCCGTCACCGAGGGCCGGGGGAACGGCGTGGAGGACGGCGCCCTCGCCGCCTGCGAGGCGCCCTGACCAGCCGCGAAAGGAGTTGATATCCCGGTGTCTCCCACCACCGCCACCGCCACCGCCGCCGCGGCCGTGCGCGCAGCGGCGGCAGCCTCTCCCGGAAGCAGGCCGGCCGGATCGGACCCGTCGGCGCGGCGGCGTCCCGCGCGCCGGGTCAAGGTCGGCATCGTCCTGGCCTTCACCGGCCACTACGCCTCGGTGCGCCTCCTGGCGCGCTTCCTGGAGCTGGCCGGTCTCGAGGTGGTCAAGAGCCGCGTGACGACGCCCAAGGTCATCGAGGCCGGCACCACCTTCACCAGCGCCGATTTCTGCATCCCCCTGCGCGTGTACGTGGGGCACGTGCATCACCTGCTCCAGGAGCATCCGGACCTGGATGCCGTGGTGGCACCCAACCTCCTCACCGAGGACGGCATCAGCTCCACCTGCTCCAAGTACCGGGACGTGGGGGGTGTCGCCATCCGGTCCCTGGGTGACACGGTGGGCTACCTCCTCACCCGCGACCCGATGCGGGACGGCGGCAGGCGCGACGGGGCCGAACGCCTGGCCCGCCTCGCGGGGTCCGACACCGTGGCGGCCCGCCTGGAGCGCGGCCGCGGACTGCCCGCCTTCGTGATGCCCAACATCCGCTCCCTAGACCGGCTGGAGATGCGCAACGTGTGCTACGACGTCTACGCCGACCTCCTGGGCTGGCCCAAGGCCCGCAAGGCGGCCCTCCTCCTGCCGCCCAAGGCCCGCTTCGCCCTCGACCCCGAACTGCGGCGCCTGGAGGAGGCCTTCGCCGCCGCCTACCGGGAGGTGGTGGAGGGGCAGGCCGGCCGCCTGGCGGCCCTGCTGGCCGACGAGGGCAAGCCGCGCCTGGGTCTGGTGGGGCGCCGCTACCTCATCAACGACCCGGCCCTCACCTGCGACCTCAAGAACTGGTTCCAGAAGAAGGGGGTCTGCGTCCTCACGGCCGCCGACGTGCCGCCGGCGGAGCTGCGCCCCGGCTACGAGGCCGTGGACGGCTACTACGACACCCACAAGGAGGGCCAGGCCTTCATAGACTGGGCCGTGGACAGGGTGGACGGCTTCATCTCCCTCGGGAGCTTCGGCTGCCACCCCGACGCCTTCCAGATAGACTTCCTGGCCGAGTATGCCCGGTCCCTGGGGGCGCCCTGCTGGACCTTCCGCTTCGACGAGTCGGCGGGGGGCGCCGGCTTCCAGACGCGGTACGAGACCATCCTGGCCTTTCTGGAAGCCCGGCGGGACAGGCGCCTGGCCCGGGGCCGCGCCGCGACGGGAGGCGCCGCCGGCGCCACCGCCCCGCCGGACGAGGCCGCGCCCGGCTTCCCCGCGGAGCCGGGGGTCGCCCCGCAGGAGACCGGTGCGGCGGGTAACGTCATACCCCTGACCGTCATCCACAAGAGGGTGTCGGGGCGCCCCTGCCACCTGAGCGAGGACGAGCGGACGGTGGCCGCGGCGGCGCCCGGCAGGGCCAGGCCGCAAAAGCCTCTCATCGTCTGGCCCTACATGGGCGAGATCCTGAATCTCCTGGTGGAGGAGGCCTGCCACCAGTTGGGCCTCGCCGACTACGCCTGCCCGCCCGAGCCCCTGGCCGAGGAGGCCATGCTCCTGGGCAACGACCGCTACACCGAGTCGTGCTCTCCCTACGCCTGCAGCACGGGCACCCTCAAGCAGTCCCTGAGCCGCGCCCTGGACCGCCTGGAGGAAGAGGCGGCGCGGGAGGGCCGGCCCGTGGAGCCGCGGCGCATCCTCATGCTGATGGCCCGCGGCGAGGGACCCTGCACCTTCGGTTGGTACGCCATCGTGCAGAACAGGCACATCCCCGAGGAGTTCCGCGACCGCCTGGCGGCCCACGGGCACACCATCGAGATGGCCACCATGGGGCTCGACGGCTTCGTGGACTTCGTCCGCGACCTCTGCCGCATCGGCAACGCCGAGCGGCTCAAGCCCATCCTGGATTTCGTGGAGGCGTGGGAGAAGGGGCTCCACCGCCTCCCCTGGTTCACCCGCACCCGCCTGCGGCTGA
The DNA here is from genome assembly GCA_964467515.1 of uncultured Eubacteriales bacterium. Taxonomy (GTDB): domain Bacteria; phylum Bacillota; class Sulfobacillia; order DYIH01; family JBBIPI01; genus CAYXQP01. The sequence goes on from CAYXQP010000014.1 coordinate 20,822, forward strand.
GGCTCTTCCAGGCCATCGGCCGCCTCACGGCGCCCCTCTGGGCCAAGCTGGACGCCGCCGAGGACCTGCGCGCCCGCTCCCTGATCCTGCGGGCCCACGAGCTCCAGCCGGGCGCGGTGGCGGCCGCCTACCGCCAGGCCGTCGAGCTCCTGCGCCGGGCCCACGACCGCGACGCCATCGCCGCCGCCCACCGGCGGGGGATTGCCCTCCTGGAGGCCGTCCCCCGCGACGACAAGGTCAAGCCGCGCGTGGTGGCGGTGGGCGAGATCTACGTGGCCCTCACCAGCTTCGGCAACCGCGGCGCCATCGAGAACCTGCTCGCCCGGGAGGGGGTCGAGGTGGTGGAGGGCGTCACCCTGGGCGGCTTCATCCGCAACAGCCTGCGGGAGATGAAGCGCCGCTCCTGGCGCAACAAGCCCTGGCTGCGCCCGCTGCTGGACCTGCTCCGCCGCGCCGACCTCTACCTCCTGGAGCAGCGGGTGCGGGAGCCCGAGGCGCGGCCCTTCCTGGTGCACGAGGTGGGCGGCGACGGGCTGCCCACCGTGGGCCACGCCCGGCACTACGTGGAGGAGGGCTGCGACGGCGTCATCCACGTCTACCCCTTCAAGTGCATGCCGGAGGGAATCGCCAAGGACGCGGTGAAGGAGCTGGCCGACCTGTACGGGGTCCGCTACCTCCCCCTCTCCTTCGACAAGGAGACGGAGGTGGAGCGCCTGCGGACGGAGATCGGCACCTTCGCCACCCTGCTCCACGCGGAGGTGGCGCGCCGCGGCGGCGACGACCCGGCCCGCTATTGGGAGTGGAAGCGCCACGAGGTGGCCCGCCGGCGCGAGCTGGGCCGCACTCTGACGGAGCTGTACGACGCCTACCGCCGCCCGCGCCACGCGGACTGACCCGCCGGCGAGGCCCCGGAGCGGTCCGGGCAACGGCGGCCGGGGTCAGCGGCCGGCAGGGGCGGGAGCGACGGCCACCAGCAGGGCCAGCTCCACGGCGGCGTCCAGGGGCAGTTCCGAGACGCCGAGGGCCAGGCGCGCGTGCCGCCCGGCTTCGCGAAAGACGGCCAGGAGCAGCTCCGAGGCGCCGTTGAGCACGCGGGGCTGGTCGGTGAAGCCCGGCGCCGAGTTGACGTAGCCGTCCAGCCGCACCACCGCCGCGACGCGGCCCAGGTCGCCCACGGCCGCCCGCACCACGGCCAGGGCGTTGAGGCAGCAAAGGCGCGCCGCCTCGTAGCCCTCCTGCGGGGTCAGGTCGCGGCCCACCTTGCCGCGGTGGACCACCTCGCCGTCTCGCACGGGGATCTGACCGGCGGTGAAGAGGAGCTCGCCCACCCGCGTCCAGGGGACATAGGCCGCCACGGGGCGCGGCGGCTCCGGCAGCTCGAGGCCCAGCTCCGCCAGGCGCTCCTCCGGCGTCCGCCCTGTCCCGCGGGCCGGCGAATCGCCCCGGATGGGACCGGGCACAGCCGACTCGGCCATGGCTCATCACCCGACGCGATTCTATCCCGCCCGCGCCCTTCCGTCGATCAACGGCCGAGCCGCCCCTGCCATCCCGACCCCGGCGTGACCGGAGGGCGTGGACGCGGTCGTCGTCCTAGCCTCGGGCGGCGCCGAAGAAGAGGTGGTACGCCAATACGGCGCCCGCGAAGCTGGCCATGTCCGCCAGGAGGCCCGCGGCCAGGGCGTGGCGGGTGCGGGTGACCCCGACGGAGCCGAAGTAGAGGGCCAGCACGTAAACGGTGGTCTCGGTGCCGCCCTGGATGAGGGCGGCCAGGAGGCCCGCGGGCGAGTCGGGGCCCGACCGTTCCACCACCTCCGTCATGTAGGCGAAGGAAGCGCTTCCGGAAAAGGGCCGCAGAAGGACCAGGGGGAGGACCTCCGTCGGCACGCCGGTGCGGGCCAGGAGCGGGGCGAGGAGGCCGGCCAGGGCGTCGAGGACGCCGGACGCGCCGAGGACGCCCACCGCCACGAAGATCCCCACCAGGTACGGCGCCAGGGTAACGGTGAGCCGCAGCCCGTTCTCGGCTCCATCCAGGAAGGCGGCGAAGGCGTCCACCCGCCGCGCCGCCGCCAGGAGGGGGACGGCTCCCAGGAGGAGCGGCAGGAGCCAGTGCGAGAGACCGCCCAACCTAATCCGCCGGCCGCCGGAGCCACCGCTCGCCGGCCAGTCCCGCCACCGTGCCCAACAGCCCCGTCAGGATGCCCGGCACCACGATGGCCGCCGGGTCCGCGGCGCCGTGGAGGGCGCGCACGCCGATGATGGCGGCGGGCAGGACCGTCACCCCGGCCGTGTTGAGGACGAGGAAGGTCACCATGGCGTCGCTGGCGATGGAACGCCCGCCGTTGAGCTCCTGGAGCTGCTGCATGGCCCGCAGGCCGAAGGGGGTGGCCGCCTGGCCGAGGCCCAGGGTGTTGGCGCTCACGTTCATGGCGATGCTGGTGAGGGCGGGGTGCCCGGGCGGCACTGAGGGGAAGAGGGGCCGCAGGAGAGGGGCGACGGCCCTGCTGACGGCGTGGACGAGGCCCGCCTTTTCCATGACGCGGGCCAGGCCGAGCCAGAAGGCCAGCACGCCGGCCAGACCGATGAGGGTCTCCACGGCCCGCCCCGCCGCCGCCATGGCCTCGCGGGTGAGGGCGTCGGCCCGTCCGGCCGCCAGGCCGTAGGCGACCCCGGAGGCCAGCAGCGCCGTCCAGAGGAGGTTGAGCACCGGCCGTCACCGCTAGAGCCTATGACCGGCCGCCGCCCGCCGAGAACCGGCCGGCCCGGCCAAGCGGCGCGCCGCTGTCAGCCGCCCGACCCCTCCGGGTCGGCCCTCAGGGCCGCGGCGATGGCGGCGCCCCTGCTGGTGCCTATCCGGTCGGCGCCCGCTTGCATCAGCGCCAGCACCTGGTCCAGGGTGCGGATGCCGCCCGCCGCCTTGACCCCCAGGCCGGGCGGCACCGCCCGCCGCAGGAGGCGCACCGTCTCCACCGTCGCGCCGCCGGGCCCGAAGCCAGTCGCAGTCTTGACGAAGGCCGCCCCGCCCTCGGCGGCCAGGCGGCAGCCCGCCTCCATCTCCTCACGGGTGAGAAGGGGGCACTCCAGGATGACTTTGACGGGCACGCCCGCCGCCTCCACCACGGCCCGCACGTCCTCCGCGGCGCGTCGGCGCTCCCCCTCCTTGAGCCAGCCCACGTTGAGGACCATGTCCACCTCGGCGGCGCCGTCCGCGACGGCGAGGGCGGCCTCGCGCGCCTTGACCTCCGTCCGGGACGCCCCGAGGGGGAAGCCGCACACCGTCACCAGGCGCACCGCCGTCCCGGCCAGCCGGCGCGCGGCGAAGGCCACGTAGGCCGGATTCACGCAGACGCCCCCCAGCCGCCACGCGACGGCTTCCTCGCAGAGGCGCGCCACCGCCCGCTCCGCGCCCTCCGGCCGCAGGTAGGTGTGCTCGATGGCCGCCAGGACCCGGGCGGCCGCCTCCGTGCCCGCCGCCCCTCCGGTTGCCTCGGGGTAACCGGGCAACGACATCACCGCGCGCATGGTAACCCGCCCGGAGGCCGCCGTCCAGGCCGCCGCCGGGGTCGCGCCCCTTCGGGAGCGGCCGTCGGGGTCCCCGGAGCCTCGGGGTCAGAAGTCGTCGTCCAGGTCGTCCAGGGTTTCGAAGCCGCCCTCGTGGGCCAGGGCCGATCCCTCCGGCGAACGGCTTTCCTCGCGGGCGCGGCCGCGGGCGCCGCGCCGGGCCGCCGGCACCGCCTTGCCGTCCGCCGCCCTGCCGTCCCTGCTCCAGGCCCGCCGCAACCGCTCCAGGACCTCGGGGGCCACGTCCAGGATGCGCTCCAGGTTGACGCGCTGGTCCACGGGCAGGAACCGCACCGCCTCCCTGCCGAGGACGAGGAAGCCGACGGGGCTCACCGACACGCCGGCCCCGCTGCCGCCGCCGAAGGGCATCTCCTCCCCGTCGCCCCGCGCAGCCCTGCCGGCCTCTCGGCCGCCGGCCTGGCCGTACTGGCCACCCCCCGCCACGAAGCCGAAGGAGACCCGCGAGACGGGGATGATGAGGGTGCCGTCCTCCGTCTCCACGGCCTCCCCCACCACCGTGTTCACGTCCACCATGCCCTTGAGCCGCTCCATGGCGGTCTCCATGAGGTTGGCCAGCGGATGTTCCGCCGTCATCGGGAGCGCCCCCCGCCTATGCCGAGGCCGGCGAGGATAACGTCTCCCAGCCGGAGCCTCCATATGCAGCGCACCCGCAGGTCCAGCACCGCCCGCCCGAAGGCCGGCCGGACCCGCTCCGCCACGCCGGGCACGGCACCGGCCGCCGCCCTGACGGCGCCGACCAGCAGCGCGGTGGCGGCCGCATCCGCCACGCCCAAGTCGCCGGCAACGGCGCAGCGGATGAGCCGCCCGCGCCGCACCAGCCTCCCGGCCACGCCCCCACCCGGCAAGATCGCCCGCTGCCGCAACACCGATCCCAACAGGACAACGACTTCCTCGGCCGTCACGGCACCCCGCCACCGCACCAGCGACAGGCCGGCCACCACCAGCCTCGCGCGCCAGCGCGCCCGGGCACCGCGCGCGGCAAGGTCCAGGACCAGTTCCACGGCCATCCCGCCCGCCACCGCGGGCCCCTCACCGGGGAATCTTCCCCCTCACCCCCTCGTCCATGCCGCCGGCCGGCTCCGCCCGGCGCTGCAGCGAGGCGCCCCCCCCGCAGCGAGGCTCCCCCCACCGGGGCGAGGCTCGGAGAGGATGCGGCAGTGTCGGCCCTGTCCCGTAAATAGCAGCAACCGGAACATGATGGAGGGAAAGCCCTTCTTCAGGGAGGCGTCCGTCCCCCGTGGCGAACGAAGTGATTGACTGCGACGACCTCATTCGGCATCGTGCTGCCGGCCATCCGGGACGGGGCCGGAGTGGAGGGCTCCCGGCTTCCCCATATATAGCCCACGTTGTGCGTAGCGTAGCCTGCCTGGAAATAGCCAGTGTCTACCAGTCAAACCCCCCTGCCGTCGCCCCCGCGGCTAGGCTAGA
>CAYXQP010000015.1:0-23995 GCA_964467515.1 uncultured Eubacteriales bacterium
CCCAGGAAGGCGAGCAAGAGGACGGAAGCACCCAGCTTGAGCCAGGTCTTGAGGCCGCTCTCCCGCACCGTGCCCCTCCTCCTCGCCGGTCGCCAAGAGTCTAGACGGAGGATGTGGAGAAAAGGTGTGAGAGCTGCGAAACACTCGTGAACGTGCTTGCGAAGCCCGCCGGCCCGCCCCATGCTTACCCCCGGTGGGAGCGCGCGCATCCCGCATCCCAGAACCACCCTGTCCGTTGCCACCGAGGACGGCAACGCCGTCCTCCGGGCACGGGGACGGTGAGGAGCGTGAGGGGCCGTGCGCCGACTGGCCGTCTGGTCCGCCATCCCGCTGGCCGCCCTGCTGCTGACGGCCTGCTCCGCCTCGCAGCCGAAACCCGCCAAGAGTCCGGCCGTCGAGCGGGAGCGGCCATGGGTGGCCACCCAGAAGAGCGATGAGGGCCCCGTCACGGTCAGGGTTACCTGGGACGGGCCCGCGGGCGGCCTCACCTTCCGCGTCGCCATGGACACCCACTCGGTGGACCTGGACGGCTATGACCTGAAGAGGCTGGCCGCCCTGCGCACCGAGCGGGGCGCCGCTGTGCCGCCGGCGACCTGGGACGCGCCGCCCGGGGGACACCACCGGGAGGGCTCGCTCGTGTTCCCCGACCGGCTCCCGGACGGCACCCCGGTCCTGGCTCCAGGGACACGCGCGGTCACGCTGGTGGTGCGAGAGGTGGGCGGGGTGCCGGAAAGGGCGTTCACGTGGCGATGGTGAGCGGGCCGCCGGGCAGAGAGGTGGAGGAAGCCGCGCAGCCGCGGTCTCCGGTCGCGCCGCGGGGACGGGCGGGCGTGGGGCGCGCGGCAGCCGTGGGCGCCACGGCGGCCGCCGGCCTCCTCGGCTTCTACCTCGGTACCCTGACCCTGGCCCAGGGCTGGGAGCACGCCGTCAGACAACTGCTCCAGGAAGACCGCTGGTACATCATCGCCATCGTGGCGGGATTCGGCCTCCAGGTCGGCCTGTTCACCCGTCTGCGCCAGTGTGTGGGCCGCGCGCCTCGCGCCGGCGTGGCCGCCAGCACGGGCGCCAGCGGCACCGCCATGGTGGCCTGCTGCGCCCACCACCTCGCCGACGTGCTGCCCGTGCTCGGCGTCTCCGCCGCGGCCGTCTTCCTCAACGAGTACCGCACCCAGCTCCTCTGGCTGGGCATAGCCGCCAACGCCGCGGGCACGGCCTACCTCCTCCGCCTGTTCCTGCGCCACCGCCACTCCTGGTAAGACGCCCGAGCCTCCCGGTGGCGGAAGCCGGGGGCTTGCGGCGGCCTTTTCTTGGTCAGCCCTGATGGTGGTCGACGCCCAGGTATCGCTCGAGGAACGCCCGGGCCCGCTGCGGGTCCCACTCCCCGAGCCGCAGGATCTTGCGCCAGGCCGTCAGGATGACCGCGGATCCCTTGTCCTGGCGCGGCACCACCACAACCGTCCCCTCGCCCACGGCGTAGCGGTCCGCCAGCCCCCGCAGCTCCTCCAGGACCGCGTCGGGCAGGCCGGGCCGGTAGTAGATCACCACGTCCCCGTCCTCCAGGTTGTGCACCAGGAGCTCCGCCTGCACCGGCTCCTCGTAGAAGCCGGGCGCCGCCTTGCCGCCGGCGTGGGGCCCGGCAACCGGCGGGTCGCTCTTGTACGGCTCGTGCTGCTCCGACAGATCCTTCAAGTGATACTTGGGCTGGTCGGCCACCGTCTCCACGCCCTCGGGCTCCGGGCCACGCCGGCTGGAGAACTTATTGCCACCACCACCCCGACCAGCGCCGCCGCCACCGCCGCGTAGGCGAGGATGGTGCGCCACCGCCGGGAGCCGTCGCGCCCCCGACCCCCTCGCGCCCGGCCTCCTTGCTTCTTGGCCACGCGGTCCCACCTCCTCCGCACATGGGCGAAGCATAACGGGTACCTTTGAAGATCCGGTGAAGCACGGCGGGCACCGCCTGCCAAGGTGGTGCCCGCCGCCGTCACCTCACCCCGCGGACAACCTCCTTGTACTTTACACGAGGCCTTACGCGAGGCCCAGCCCCGTCATTGCACCTCGATGACCCCGATGAGTCCCCCCGGCCCCGCGGTGCCGGGAACGGCGTGGTGGTTCAGCGCGAGAGGAGTCCCCGCCTGGCCGCCATGCGGACGAGGGCCTCGTGCACGGCGGCCACCAGGCGCAGGGCTTCCTCGCCCTCGGCCTGGCTCACGGCGCGCCCCTCGTGCACCACCTGGTTGCGCGTCTCCCGGAACCGGTGGACGGCTCGCACCAGGCCCCGGTCGGCGCCGCCCTCGGCCAGGGCGTCCGGGAACGAGAGGCCCATGACCTGCCGGAAGAGGGGCCCCAGGCGGGCGGCTATGCCCTGGTGGCGGCGCAACCGGCGCCTGACCTCGCCGGGCCGCGCCCCGTCGTGCAGCATCTTGCGGACGAGGAGCCACTCGCTGAACACTTCCAGGGCCTTGAAGCTGAGGACGTAGGCGGGCATGGGATAACCCTCCTCGGCCAGGCGCCGAGCCTGGCCGAGGAGGTCAGCCACCAGGTGGCAGTGGCCGGCGTATTGGAAGACCGCCCGGCAGGATGGCACCGGGCACTGGAGCGTACACGGGTGCCCTGACACCTCGTGCCGCGACAGCCGCTGGCAGACCGGGCAGCCGACCTCGACGTCCACCGGCGCTCAGCCGCAGTAGGACCCGTGCCGCCGCTCTTCGCCGCGGTCGCCGTCGGCTCGGCCCCGGCCTCTTCGGAGACGCCCTCTTCGCCCGGCTTCCGCTCGTCGCGGCGCCCCCGCCCCGTCCGGTGGGAGCCCGTGTGCCCGGCCGGCCCGCAGCACCCGCCGCCCCCGCGGTGCATAAGGAACATGGCGCCCACCAGCGCCACCGGAACCAGCCACTGGAGCCAGTCCACCCTGCCTCACCGCCTCTCGCCGTCGTGTCGGCGCGCAGGGATTGTTGGTCGCCACTGCGCCAGGACGGCTTCCCGGCGCGCCGCGCGCCCCATTTTACGGGGCGAATGTGAAGATCCTGTGTGCCGGGCACTCTTTCCTTCGGAACCGGGACGGCGAGCTGCTATATTGACAGGTGACGATACAAGCGAAAACGGCCTGGAGCAAGCCCCCGGGTTTCAGCCATGAAGAAGGCGGACCCTTCCTAAGAGGAGGAAGGAGCGCGCCGCACGGCGCGGTGGGACGCGGGAGGCACGCTATGGTGGGCGGGAACGAAAAGAACGTTCTCATCGTGGAGGACGAGGCGGCCATCGCGCGGACGGTGCGGGCCTACCTGGAACGGGACGGCTACCGGGTCCTCACGGCGCGCACGGGAACGGAGGGCCTGGAGGCCTACCGGCGCGAGCGGCCAGACCTCGTCGTCCTGGACTGGATGCTGCCCGGCCTCTCGGGGCTCGACGTCCTCCGGGCCATCCGCGCGGCCGGCGACACCGCCGTCAAGCTGCGGACACCCCTGGCCGGGTTGCGCAGCTACGTGGAAGCCCTGCGCGACGGCGTCCTGCCGGCCGACGCTGCCAACCTGGACGCCATCCTCGCCGAGACCCTGCGCCTGGAGCGGCTGGTGGAGGACCTGCGCGAACTGAGCCTCCTGGAGGCGCGCGGCGTCGCTTTCCATCTGGGCCCCGTGGACGCCGGGCAGGTCATCCAGCGCGTCCTGGTCGTTCACGAGGCCGCGGCCGGGCGGCTCGGGGTCTCCCTGGCCGCCCACGTGCCGCCGGCCCTGCCCCCGGCGCGCGCCGACGCCGACCGCCTGGCCCAAGTGATCCACAACCTGGTGGCCAACGCCCTCACCCACACGCCGCGGGGCGGCCGCGTCACCGTCTCGGCGTCGGCAGAGACGCCTCCGCGCCGCACGGCCGCCGGGGAGGCTCCTCCGCCCGCGTCCTCCGGCGCAGCTCCCTCACCCCGCCGCTTCCTCACTGTGACCGTGACCGACACCGGGCCGGGGATACCGGCGGAGGCGCTTCCCTACGTCTTCGAGCGCTTCTACCGGGTCGATCCGTCCCGCCGGCGGGAGACGGGGGGTAGCGGGCTCGGGCTCACCATAGCGCGCGCCCTGGTGGAACGCATGGGCGGCCGCATATGGGTGGAAAGCGAGCCCGGTGCCGGCGCTCGCTTTTCGTTCACCGTCCCCGCGTGGACCCTCAAGCCGGCGTCACTTGGCTCGGATCGTAGTTGAGGCGCCGGGTGACCTCAGTTGGACCGCCGTGAAGGCCGGGTGTGAAGTCTGTGAAGGGACGCGCGGAGCGCATCCACGGCGAGCCGCTGGCCGGTGTTGAAGCCCCCATGAAGAGGGACGGCAATAAGGACGAGGAATAAATGTAAATCGTGTGATCGCCGCAGTGCGTGCGGTGTAAAGGCTGTCTTTTATGGAGATTTGGTGGAGGAGTTTGAATCGGGGAGCGAGCTGCTCTTAAAATGCGCTTCGCGATGGTCCGAAGCAGTGCTTAATCACCCGGGAAAAGGAGTGACTCTTGATGCATGTGAAGAGACTGGCCATCGTGAGCCTGGCCCTAGTGCTAGGCTTGGTCGCCGCCGGCTGCGCGCAGAAGTCCGGCCCCGGCGGGGGGAAGGAACAGACGGGCGCGGCGCAGCAGCAGCAAGAGGCCACGGCGCCGGGCGGCGGGGCCCAGGGCGCCAAGGATTCGGGAATGGACATGGGCGGGAAGGACTCCAGCATGGACATGGCCGGGAAAGACGGCGGCATGGACATGGGCGGCGGCAAGGACATGCAAGGCATGGGCGGCATGGGAGGGATGGCCGGGCACAACGAGCGGACCTACGACGTCCCGCCCGACGCGCCAAAGATAGAGGTCTCCATGAAGAACGTGCGCTTCAACCCCGCCGAGTTCAGGCTCAAGGCGGGCGAGCCGGTGCGCTTCGCCGTCGGCAACGACGACACGGTGGCCCACGACTTCATGCTGGACGGCGAGAACGGCTTCGACACGGGCGTCCTCCAGCCCGGCGACAAAAAGGAGATCGGCTGGATCCCCGAGAAGCCCGGCACCTACGAGGCCTACTGCTCGCAGCCGGGCCACAAGGACCTCGGCATGACGGCCAAGATCGTGGTGGAATGAGGGCCCCACCGGCGGGTGGCACGGAGCCGCCACGAGGAAAGCACCCCCAGGAGCCCCCCTCGTCGGAGGGGGGCTCCGCCATGGGTGGCCGAGGTAAGGGCGCCGCCCAGGCGTTTCACAAAATCTCCACAACGGTCTCGGCACAGGGTGTTGACACGGCCAGGCCCTCCCGCAAATAATTTTATGCGAACGATTATCAATCCCGTGAGGTGATGGCGGTGGCTTTTGTCGTCACGCTACGCGAAGGTCTCGAGGCGGCCCTCATCGTGGGGATCATCCTGGCATACCTGAAAAGGATCGGCGCCCGTCAGGGAGCCCGTTACGTCTGGTGGGGCGTGGGCCTGGCCCTGGCTCTGACCGCCGTCACGGGCGGCGTCGTGGCCGCGCTGGCCCTGCGCCTGAGCGGAGCGGCCCTGGAGATCTTCGAGGGGTCCGCCATGTTCCTGGCCGCCGCGGTCCTGACCTGGATGATCTTCGGGATGAAGAGGCAGGCCACCGCCTTCCGCCTGCACCTGCAGGCCCAGGTGGACCGCGCCCTGGCCGCCGGGGGCGGACTGGCCCTCGGCCTCCTGGCCTTCACGGCCGTTGCGCGCGAGGGACTGGAGACCGTCCTCTTCCTCACCGGCGGAGCCAGCATGGCGGCCTCGCCGGCCGCCTACTGGCTGGGCGCCGGCCTGGGGCTGCTCGGCGCGGCGGCCCTGGGGTACCTGGCCTACGCCGGCACCGGCCGCCTGCCCCTGCACGCCTTCTTCTCGGTCTCCGGCCTTCTCCTCATCGCCTTCGCCGGCGGCATGGTCATCAACGGGATCAAGGAGTTCCAAGAGGTCGGGCTGATCCCGCCCCTGGTTAAGCCGGTTTGGGACACCTACGCCCTGGTCCCCGACACCTCGGTTCTGGGCCGGTTCCTGTCCTCCCTCTTCAGCTACGACCCCACGCCATCGCTGGTGCAGGTGCTGGCCCACTGGGCCTACCTCGTCACGGTGACGGCCCTTTTCCTGCGGCCGCCCTCCCGGGGAGGCGTCAGCTCGCCGGCGGCCTAGACGGCGGAGGTGAAACAGGCATCCTCCCCCTTGACGGGAGCGGCGCCCCTTCGACGAGGAGGGGGGTCACCTCCTCCGCCACGGCGCGGAGGAGGGAGGGCGCGGGTGCGGCCGCGCGCGGGGGGCCGTCGGCCGCGGGGCGGGGAGATCCGGCCCACGCCAGCGCCAGGGCGGCCGCCTCCCAGAGGTTGGCCGCGGGGGAGAAGCCGTTCACCACCGGGTTCAGCGTCACCGCCTCCACGCCCCGCGCCGCCAGCAGGGCGGCTTCCTCCGCGCCGGCGTGGGCGGCGAGGACCCGGTCCCCTGGCAGGAGGGAAGGGAGCCGCCGCAGGAGGAGCCGCACGTCGCCCGCCCACAGAACCCGCCCCCGGGGACGCACGCCACCGAGGCGTCGCGCCCGCCGCGGGACAGCCCCCGGGCGCGGGGGCAACCCAGCGGCCGGGACGGGGCCCCCCCCTCGCCGGGGGGCGGGCGGGTCAGCGTGGGGGTAAACCCAGCCCACGGGCACCAGGCGGAGGAGGGGGAGGGAAACGGTCGCCGCGCGCCGGAAGGAAGGCAGGCCGGGCAGCCAGGGGATGCCCAGAGCAAACCAGGGGTCGCCGGCGCGGACCAGGAACCCGGCGGCCGCCAGCGCCTCGGCCAGCCACCAGCGGTCCAGGACCGAGGTGACCACGGCGGCGCCGCCCGCCGGCAGCCGGCCGGCCGCCGCCAGCCGCTCCAAGAAGAGCGGCTCCGCCCAGCGCTTCCACCCCGTCCCGTCGGCGCAGGGCGTGCGCCGCAGGCACTCCCGCAGCCGGGCCGCCAGGGGTACCCGGTACGGGCGGTCGCCCACCCGGTAGGCGTCGTTGACGCCGCCCAGGCCGACGGCCGCCACCCGTCCGTCCAGCTCCCGCAGAAGGGACGCCGCCCGCCGCCAGTCGCCGTCCACACCGATGCGCTGCAGCAGGAGGCGCTCGCCGCCCAGGCGGACCTCGGCCCGGCCGTCCCGCCGCGCCGATCCCAGGCTGACGCTCACCACCCGCAGCATGATGGCACCACCGCGCACCGCCGGCGCGACGCCTGCCTCCCGGTTTCCCGACGAACCGCCGGCGGCACCCGCTCGCAAACCCGCTCCCGCAGGACCGGGTCAGGAACAGCCGGCCAGGGCCTCGTCCACGGCGGCCCGCATCATGGAGCGGGTCATGCCTCCCATGTGGATGCGGCAGACGGTGCCCCGCCCGTCGGCGAAGATGCTGACCGGCAGCCCGTTGAAGCCCCAGCCGGCGTGAAGGTTGCCGTCCAGGTCCAGGGCCACGGGAAAGGTGTAACCGTTGGTCCGCACGAACTCGTCGGCCACGATCTCGGGCTCCTGCATGTTGACGCCGAGGACGTTGAGCCTCCCTCTCTCTTTTTGGTAGATCTCTTCGATGAAGGGCATCTCCGTCTGGCACGGCCCGCACCAGGAAGCCCAGAAGTTGATGAAGGTGGGCTTGCCCAGCAGCTGGTCAACCGTCACCTCGCCGCCCCCCAGGAGCCGCAGGTCGAAGGCGGGCAGCGGCCGGCCAACCACGGGGATGCCGGGCGCCGCCGGCTTGCGGCTGATGGCGTTGAGGGCGAGGAAGCCGAGCAGGGCCGCCGCCAGGAGAGGAAGCATGTACCGCAGCCCCCGCGTCACCCCTCACCACCTCACAGGCCCAGCCACTGGCTCACGTTGAACCAGCGGTTGAGGACCGTGAACACGTTGAAGTAGATCATGAGCCCCACCCCCACCATGAGGGCGCCGCTGGCCGTGCGCACCGCCGCCATGGCCCGCCCGAGGCGGGGCAGCCACCCCAGGAACCAGCGCATGCTCACGGCCACCGCCAGGAACGGCAGCGCCAGGCCGGCGGAGTAGACGGCCAGGAGGGCGGCCCCCGCCCCGGCGGTGCCGGCCTGGGAGGCCAGGACGAGGATGGTGGCCAGGATGGGGCCGATGCAGGGGCTCCAGCCGGCGGAAAAGGCCGCCCCCATGAGGAGGGAGCGGGGGAGACCCGCCGCGGCACCCGGCAGCGCGCCGGTGCCAACCCGGACCTCGCGCTCCAGGACGGGCAGGCGGAGGAAGCCCATCATGTGCAGGCCGAAGGCCACCACCACCACGGCCGAGACCTGCCGCAGGAGGGACATGTTGGCCCGCAACGCCTGGCCGACGACGGAGGCGCCGGCGCCCAGGAGGATGAAGACCACGGAGAACCCGAGCACGAAGGCCACGGCGTTGACCAGAACCCTGTTCTTGAGGCGGGCGGGATCGCTCGCCAGCTCGTCGTAGGAGGTGCCCGCCAGGTAGGTGATGTAGGTGGGCACGAGAGGGAGGCAGCAGGGGGAGACGAAGGAGACCAGCCCCGCCAGGAAGGCCACGCCGTAGCCCACCGTGTCCGCCGTCACGCTGTCTCACCTCCGTCTGCCCCCATGGGGCCGCGCCTCCCCGAGCGGAGGCTCTCCTGCGGTAGCTGTGGCCGCGGTTGGGCCCGGCCGCCGGCGCGCCTTTACTGGCTCAGGAAACGCCAGCTCCGGCCGCCGTCCTCGGAGAGGTAGAGGTCGCCGTTGGGCGCACCCGCCAGGACGGCCACGCGCCCGCCGTCGAGCCGCAACGCCTGCACCGAGGCAAAGAGGCGCATGGGGCTCCCCCGCAGCCAGGTCGCCCCGGCACCGCCCTTCCCGCTCTTCCAGATGCCCTTTTCGGTGGCCAGGTAGACCGCGTCCACCTCCACCGGGTCGAAGGCGACGCCGAGGACGGCGGGGGAGAGATCCACCTTGCCGGGCCACTGGGGCATGAAGTTGCGCTCCTCCACCGGCACCGTCTGCCAGGACCGTCCCCCGTCCCGCGACGCAAAGAGCCTGCCGTCACCGGCTGCCAGGAGGTGGTCGGCCTTCCCCGGGCGCACGGCCAGGCTGCGGACCTGGGAGGCCGGCGGAGACCCCGCGGCCTGGGACCAGGTCCGCCCGCCGTCGGCGCTCCGCCACAGGAGGCCGCCCCGGTCGGGCGTCCAGGCCACCGCGTCGGCACCCGCCGCCCCCACGGCCAGGACCGGGCCCAGCTGCGCCCCCTCCACCGCCTGCCACGATACCCCGCCGTCGTCGCTGACCAGGAGACCGCCCTCGCCTCCCGCCGCCAGGAGCCGCTCGCCGGCCACGGCCAGACCCGCCGCCGGCCCGACGCCGGCCACCTGGCGCCACGCCGCCGGCCTGTCCAGCCCCGCCGGATCGTCGGCCCGGAAAAGGCCGCGGCCCACGGCCGCCACGAACCCCCCCCGGGGGCCCAGGACCGCCGCCAGGAGGTTGTCTCCCTCCCGCACGGGTCCGACACCCTCCCCGTCTATGGCCCGGCCCGTCGTCTGGTGGTAATAGTCCTGCATCTGCTCGAAGGTGAGGGGACCGTCCCACTGGGCCCTGGCCACGCCCCCCGCGTCGGCGAACCAGGTCTCGGGATAGCCCCGCACGTTGTAGGGCCCCGTGATGTTACCGTGCTGGTCCCGCAACATGAGATAGGTCTGGCCGAAGTCGGCCCTGTACCGCTGGATGGCGTCCAGGGGCTCCCGCACGTTGACGCCCACCATCCGCATCCGGTCGCTGTAGCGCCGGTGGAAGGCCTCCAGCACGGCCGACTCCTCCTTGCAGCTGATGCACCAGGTGGTCCAGATATTCAGGACGAAGGGCTTGCCCAGCAGATCGGCGAAGGGGAAGTCCCGCCCCTCCAGATCCGTGACCCCCCGCCAGGCGGGCAGGGGCGCCCCCACCTTGGCCTTGTTCTTGATGCTCTGGTTGAAGAGAAGGGCGCCGCCGAGGAAGCCCAAAAGGAGCAGCGAAGCAGCCATCTTGAGCCACGACTTGGCTGTCCGCCTGTCCTCCGCCGGAGGAGCGGCCGCATCGGTCCTAGCCACCCAGCCCATCACCCACCGTTGTGAATCCGCCGCCCCGCACCGCGGAAAATTATAGAGCCGCGGTGACCGACGCGCCACCGTCAGGCGTCGCGGCGCAGCGATTCTGAAGGAACTCTTACAACAGATCAGCCGGTGTGCCGGAATCGCGCGCCTGGCCGCGGGCTCCCCGCGACCAAACAGAATTTCTAAAGATGTCTGTTGCTAAAGTACCGCCGGCGCGATATAATGTTCGCGCAGCGCGCAGGTTTGAGTGAGGGGGGAGTCGCGGTGCGTTGTCCCGTATGCGACGCCGTCGGCACGCTGGGCCTCCTGCAGCAGATGAAGAGGGGACAGTCGGTGGCCGCTCGTTATTTTTGCCGGAGCTGCTGCACGGAGATCGCCTTCGTGGACGGTCAGGTGTCTTCCATCTTCACCATCGACGAGGAGGGGGAGGTGCGGCGGCAACCCAGGTTTTGGCGGATGACGCCCCGCCTGAGCGCCGCCAGTTGATCCATCCTCGGCCATCATCCCATCTCTTCGGCCCCTGCCATGTGGCCCTCTCCCGGCGACGCCCATAACCTGACACCCGGAAAGAACCCCGCACCCGGCGGGGCCACTCCCGGAGAGGAGGTCGCCATGCCGGCCCCTTCCCCCAGCGAGGCCGTGCCCGCCTGCCCGGCGAGAGAGCTCACCCGGGCCGGCAAACAGGCCCAGGGCGCAGTCCCTTCGCGCGCCGCCTGGCTGGGACCGGCCTTCGTCGCCAGCGTGGCCTATATGGATCCCGGCAACTTCGCCACCAACGTGGCGGGGGGCGCCGGTTTCGGCTACGCGCTCCTCTGGGTGCTCCTCGGCAGCAACGGCATGGCCATCCTGATCCAGTACCTGTCGGCCAAGCTGGGCATCGTGACCGGGCTCACCCTGCCGGAAAACTGTCGCCGCAACTTTCCCCCCGCCGCCACCGTGGTCCTCTGGCTGGCGGCGGAGGCCGCCGCTCTGGCCACCGACCTGGCCGAGATCCTCGGCGGTGCCCTGGGTCTCCACCTCCTCCTCGGCTTTCCCCTCTGGGCCGGCGCCCTCGTCACGGCGGGCGCCGTCTTCGCCATCCTGGCCTTGGAGAGGGCCGGTCATCGCCAGCTCGAGGCCCTCATCATGGCCTTCGTGGCGGCCATCTGCCTGGCCTTCCTCGTCGAGATGGTCCTGGCTCAACCCGATTGGGAGGGGGTGGCGAGGGGCCTGCTGCATCCCCGCCTGGACGCCCGCAGCGCCTATGTGGCGGCCGCCATGCTGGGCGCCACGGTCATGCCCCACGTCGTCTACCTGCACAGCGCCCTCGTCCTGCCCCGGCGCAGCCTGGCCGGCCCCGGGCGCACCGCCGCTCACCTGCGCCTGGAGCTGGCCGACATCCTGGCCGCCATGAACGGCGCCTGGATCGTCAATTCAGCCATCCTCATCCTGGCGGCGGCCACCTTCTTCCGCCGCGGCGTCCAGGTGGCGTCCCTCGAGCAGGCCCACGCCCTCCTCACCCCCCTCCTCGGGCCCCTGGCGGCGGGGGCCTTCGGCCTGGCCCTCCTGGCGTCCGGCCTGGCCTCGTCGGTGGTGGGCACCATGGCCGGCCAGGTGATCCTGGCCGGCTTCCTCCGGCGGCGGCTCAGCCCCTTCCTCCGCCGCTTCCTCACCCTCCTTCCCGCCGTGGCGGTGGTGGCGGCGGGGGTGGACACCCTGCGCGTCCTCGTCCTGAGCCAGGTGGTGCTGAGCGTGGTGCTGCCCTTCGCCCTGGTGCCCCTGCTCCTTTTGACGGCCAGCCGGCGGATCATGGGGGATCACGCCAACGGCCCCTTGGTCAACGTGGCCGCCGCAGCCGTCGTGATGCTGGTCCTGGCCCTCAACGCCTTTCTCCTCCTGAACCTCCTCACGGCCGAGGCGGGCTGAGCTAGCCGGTGACGCTGGGAGCCAGCACCTCCACCTGGCGCTCAACCACGTAGGTGTTGCGGATGCGCAGAGGACCCTCGGGAAAACCGTAGACGAGCGTCAGCCGCACCGCGCCCTGGACGCGGAAGACGCCCGGTTTCCGCCACCGTACCGTGAAGGTCTCTCCGGGGTCGTAGTCCGCCGTCACTCCCGCCAGCCGAGGCACCCGGCCCACGTCGACCCTGATCCGGAAGACGGCCCTCCGCCCCGTCACCCACGTCCGGGGACCGAGCAGCTCCAGCCCGACGGGCGGCTCGCGGGCCGTCTCCGCTACCAGCGTGACCTCCCCCGGACCCGCCGGCAGGGCCGAGGTCTCCCCCGGATCACCGCCGGCGCCGCGGGGGAGGGACGAGGCATCCCCGGAGTCACCGGAGTCACCGGAGTCACCGCCGGCGCGACCGGGCACCCCGCCGGCCACCAGGTTGACCCGCGCTCCGCCCGCTCCCGCTCGCACCGTGAAGGTGACCTGGCGCAGGAGGGTGCCCTTGTTGCTCCAGGACCGGGCCCGCACCAGGTGCTCGCCGGGCGGGAAGAGGTGGGTGGCGCGGCTGGTCGTGTGGTCCGGATCGTCGTCCACCCAGGTGCTCCCGTCGCCGAAGTCCCATTCCCAGCGCACGTGGTAGGTGCGGTCCTCCTCCAGCAGGGAGGTGTGCTTGTTGCGGTAGGTGGCGGTGACGTCGGCTCCCTCGCCCTCCGCCGCCGGTCCCCCGGCGCGAGCCTCCCCCGCTTCCTCGGCACGGGGCACGCCCTTCACCGGGTCGCCCCCCAGGGGGCCCGTCGGCGGGCGGACGGGCGCCTCCCGTTGCCTCCCGCCGCCGCCGGCCAACCGTGAACGTGCCCGGCTCCCTCCCCCCGCGGGTGGTGCCACGCCGTACCGGAAGGCCAGACCGCCCCTCTCCTCCAGGGCCGCCAGGGATGGTGCGCGGGCCGGCAGGAGCCTGGCCCCCAGGAGGATACGGCGGCCCGTCATGGCGTCACCCTGGACCCGCAGGCCCCAGACCGGGGGTCCCCCCTCCGCCTGGCGACGCAAGGGTACGACCCGCTCGGCTCCCCCGTCGCCTACCACCACCAGGAAGGGCGCCAGGCGGAGGCCGCGCGGGGGATCGGCCAGGGCTTCCACCCGGACCTGCGACCCGGCCGTCACCTCCCCCAGGTCCACCAGCACCGGCCGCCTGACCCGCGCCACACCCTCGCCTGCCGGCAAGGGGCCGCCACCTGCGCCACCGCGGGTGGCGGCAGGCTCCGGCGTGGGCGGCGCGAGACCCCGCAGGACGGCCGCCGCCAGGGCGCGCCCCTCCAAGACCCCGGCGACCCGCGCCAGCCCGGGCGCCGCCACGGCCCCCGCCACCGGCTCCACCTCGTCCAGCAAGCCCGGCGGCATGACCTGAGTCTCCACCTCCTCCTGCAACAGCTCCCCCGCCCTCCCGAGAAGAGGCGCCACCCAACGAGGTGGCAGCACGGTCACCGTCACGTAACGCACGCGACCGGCACCGGCTCCTCCCTCCCGCCGGCGGGCCGCATGGGCGTTGAGAGCGACCAGCCCCGCGTTGGCCAGAAGACGCTCCCCCTCCGCGCCGCCGGGAAGGGGGATCTCCTCCGTCACCAGGTGGTGCAGGGAGGGATCCAGAGCGTCCACGCCCGTGGTCGCCCTGCCGGCCGCCAGAACGGCCGCCCGCGACCAGGTCGCTCCGCCGCGGCGGACCAACTCCGTGCCCAACGCCTCCGCCCGCCGCGCGAGGAAGCCGAGGAGCGTGGCGCGCCAGTCGCCCTCCCACACCAGGTCCTTTTCCCAGCCGGAGGCGGCCACCCGGACCCACGGCTCGAACTGGCGGTAACTGTAACCGGCCATGCCCAGGGCCACGGCGTTGAGGTAAGCGCGGCTCAGTATCTCCCCGGGCCCGCCGTCCCAGGAGAGGGCGGCGGGCCCCCTTTCCGCCAGGGGTGGCGCGTCGGCCGCCGCGAAGGCTGACCGGTGCTCGGCCGGACGCCGCGCCCGCAGCCAAACGGGAAAGGAGGCGGGCCAGGACCGCGCCCCCGGCGGTGTCTCGGCCAGCTCCGCCGCGAACTTGCCGTAAAGGGGCTCGAAGTAGCGGAAGGAAACGCGGTCCACATACTCCACCTCGGTGGTGTAGGGCATCCTGGCCGCCCCCAGGATCAGCTCCTCCCCCCGGCCGCGGCGGGAGGCGCGGCGCGCGCGCAGCGCCGCCTCCGTGACGCCCAGCTCCCGGTACGCGGCGAGGAGCCGGGATCCCCGAAAAGGCGGCCGCACCATGACCAGGCTCTCCACGAACCGGCTCCCCCGCAGGCTCTCCACGTAGAAGCGCGCCGCCAGGGCGCCGCCCCCGACCGTGACCAGGTCCACCCGCCCGGCCCCGCTCCGCGCCAGGGCGCGCCCCACCACCCGCGGCAACAGCCGTCCCGCCGCCCGGGCGAAGTCATCCCCCGGCGGGAACTCCACCGCGAAGAGATCACGGCCGGGGACGTGGCCGCGGCGCCGCAAGGCTTCATACAGGCCGCCCGCCGCCCTGCCGGGGCCCGGCACGCCCAGCGGGGCCAACCCGTCCACCGGGTCCCCCACCAGCACCACCGGCCGGCGGGGGCGCTCCCCGGACGGGCCCGTCACGGCCGACGCACCCGCCCCGGCGGTCACGGGGAAGGCCCCACCGAGGGACACGCTCAGCAACCCCGCCAGCCCCAGGACCAGGCCGCACCTGACAAGGGGACCGTGCCGCCCCGGCCGCCGCCCTCCTCCGCCCCCGCCATGGCCGCCCGAACGTGTGCGTCCGCCTGCGGAAGCCGCTCTCACCCCGGCTCGCCCCATAGCCAAGGCCCCCTTTCGCCATATATTACCTAAGTATTCGTGGCAGGAATGGCAATCTCCTCCTTGGCCCGGTGCGCGGTGGGTGGTGACGCCGCAACGCATAGGCCACCGCGGACGGCGCGCAAACTGGCACCATGACTCGGGGCAACCCGGAGGATATGGCTGCTCCTCGCCAACCCCGCCCCGAGGCGGACGCGGACGAGGAGATGGAGCTATCCGTCATCCTCCCCGCCTTCAACGAGGAGGGAAACGTGGGCCGCACCCTGGCGGAGGTCCTGGCCTACCTATCCTCCCGCTTCACCGCCGCCGAGGTGCTTGTGGTAGACGACGGCAGCGGCGACGGCACCGCGGCCACCGTGGAAGAGTGGAGCCGCCGCGACGGGCGCGTGCGGCTCCTGCGCCACCCGCGCAACCGGGGTTACGGCGCCGCCCTCCGGACGGGGTTCGCCGCCGCGCGCGGCCGCCTCGTCTTCTTCACCGACGCCGACGGCCAGTTCGACATGGCCGACCTGGACCGGCTCCTGGCCAACCTGGACGGGTGCGACGGCGTCCTGGGCCACCGGGTCCGCCGCCGCGACAACGCCGTGCGCTGCGTTTCCGCCTGGGCCTGGAACCTGCTGGTGCGCCTCCTCTTGGGGGTGCCGTACCGGGACGTGGACTGCGCCTTCAAGCTCTACCGGCGCGAGGCGCTGGCCGGTCTCGTCCTCGCGTCCGACGGTGCCGCCGTCAACGCCGAGATGCTAGCCCGCCTGCACGCCCGGGGATGCCGGCTCCGGCAGGTGGGCGTGAGCCACCGGCCCCGCCTGGCCGGCTCCGCCTCCGGCCTGCGGCCCCGGGTGGTGGCCCGGGCGCTGGCCGAGCTGGTCTTCCTGGCCGTGTCCCTCCACCCGCCCGCGACGGCCGGGTTCCGCGGCTCCCTGTCCGCGCAACCCGGCCGGCAACCGACCCGGGGCTGACCATGGTCACGGCCTCCCTCGTGGCCGCCGTCCTCCTCGGCGCCGCCGGTCAGGTCCTCTTCAAGGCCGGCCTGCGGCCGGCCGCCACCTTCCTGGCGGGGACCGCCACGCCGCCGGTCCTGGCCGGCCTGGCCTGCTACGCCCTGTCCACCGTCCTCTGGCTCCGCGTCCTCCGGGAGGCGCCCCTCGGCCCCGCCTACGGTTTTCTCAGCCTCAACTTCATCCTCGTCCCGCTGGCGGCCCGCCTCTTCCTGGGCGAGCCCCTCCCTCCGAGGCTGATGGCGGGCAGCCTCCTCATCGCCGCCGGCATCCTGGCCTCGCACCTCCCCTGAGCCGCCGCGGCCGGCCCTTCAGGCGATCCAGTTCCACGTGGTGAAGAGGAGGAAGAAGAACCCCTGCAGGGCGGCGAAGGCCGCGCGCACGGCCCGGTCGGCGGCGCCGCCGCCCGCCAGGAGCGCCAGGGCGGCGTGGGCGGGGAAGAGGACGGCCACGTACCGCCAGGAGCTGGGGAGCGGCGTCATGGAGCGCAGGGCCGGCGCCAAGAGGGGCAGCGCCAGCCCGAGGAAGCCGAAGAGGAGCCAACTCCGCGGCAGGCCCAGGCGCCACCCGGCCGCGAGGAGCGCCGCCGTGCCGCCCAGCGCCAGGAGGTCGAGGGCGCTGTACACGCGCCGGTAAGGCGGCCGGTAGGCGTTGTGGTAGCGTCCGGGGGAAGCCGGGCGCGGCGGGGGTTCCTCCCACGCGTTGCGCGCCGCCACCCACTCCCCCAGCATTGGGAAGAAGAGGAAGACGCCCAGGTTGCGGGTGAGGGCCGCCGCCAGGCCGCAGAGGCCGGCCGCCGCCCACCGCCGCCGCCCGGCGAAGTAGAAGGCGCCCGCGGCGCAGCCGAAAAAGAGCCCCTCGCTGTACACGGCCGAGAGGTAGAACCCGGCAGGGAAGAGGATCAGGTAGCAGGCAGCGCGGGCCGCCACCCGGCTTCCCCAACGCTCGGCCACGAGGCGGTAGAGGGCGGCGAGCCCCAGGAGGAAGCCGGCGTTGGCTACGAAGAGGCCGGCCAGATAGGTCTGCCCGCCGAAGAGGGGGGACAGGAGGCGGATGAGGAGGGGATATAGGGGGAAGAAGGCCTGGGGTAGTGGCAGGCCGTCGCGCAGCCAATACCCCCGCCGCGCGATCTCCAGGAACCACTGGGAGTCCCACCGCACCCACATGGTGAGGAAGAGAGGACCATCGGGCAGGGGCCAGGGCTGGGGCGGCATCCCCCCCGGCACCCGCCACCAGGCCACCCAGCCGACGAGCTCCAGAGCCAGGCGGCTGGCACGAAGGCGGCCAGCACCTCCCGCCAGCCCGGGTCCCGCCACAGCCCCGTCCCGGCCTTCCCAGCGCCCGGCCCAACTTTTCCCCGGGTTTCCTCCGCGACCACCGCCGCCAATATGCGCGCCCGCGGCCCGGGCTATGCGTGCCACCACTCGGCTGTCGGCCTGCTGCACCAGGTCGGAACGCTGCCTCCCGGGGCCACCCCGTGCGGAAGGTTGGACAAGCCATCCACGGCCGAGTCGCCGCCGGTCCCGGACGGCGGCCTCTCAGCGGCGGCGGAGTTCCCAAAGACCGACCGCCAGCCACACGGCGATGCCCACCAGCCCCGTGAAACCGCCCAAGAGGGGGTTCACGTCCAGGAAGAGCAACCGCCAGACGCCGTAGGCCTGGCCGTTGACGGCCCCGTGGATCCACCCCGCCAGAACGCTGCTGCCGTAGCGAAGCCGTAATTCGTTGAGGAACAGGCCCAGGGCCGTCGTCATCGCCGTCATGGCCGCCACGCCCGCCAGCGGGTGCCCCGGATAGTTGAACCCCGCCAGGACCAGCGGCGCATGCCATAGGCCCCCGATGACGCCGACGAGGAGAAACGCCGTGCCTTTTCCGAGCGGCATCAGCTTGGGCAGCAGATAGCCGCGCCAGCCCAATTCCTCGCCGAACCCGACAAGGCCGTTGATCGTCGGTCCGACGACCAGACTGGCCAGGAACAGGCCGGCCAGGAGCAATCCCGAAGACGGTACAGCCACCGGGTCCGCCCCGGACGACTCCAGCATCCGACGAAAGGCGGTCAGCCGCCAGTCCGGGTGGCCGAGGCCCAGCGCCCAGGTCAGACCATAGATGACAGCGAAGACGGAGGGAACGATCAAAGCCGTCCGGAAGTAGGGCCGCCAGGAGCCGACCCGCAAGCCGGTGAACCCTAGCCCCTCCCGGGTCACCAACAGGGCGGTGATGACCGCCGCCAGTCCCTGCACCCACATCGCCGCTGCGATGACCGCCTGGCCGTACAGGGCTGGCACCTGCGGAAAGCGAAAGCCGGACGCGATGAACAATCCCTCGATGGCATAACTCACCCCGGAGGTGATGGCCAAAAAGATCAGGACACCCCGGCGGTCAACATCCATTCAGGCCTCGCCCCCTCCACGGCGCCCAAAGCCTGGGCCAGTTCCTGATCGGGCAGGTCCAGGGGGGCACCTCGCCCCGCCCCTTCTTCGGGAAGCGGGGGAAACCCACCCGCCCCCCTTGCGCCGGCCTTTCCCGGCGCAGAGGGAGCCGCCCGGCGCGGAACCATCCGGCGGCCCGCCCCGGTACGCGCCCGCGCCCTCACACCCGGTAGCGAAGCCACAGGTACGCCGCCATATACGCCGCGATGCCCAGGAGAAGGATGCACGTCAGGAGATCGCCGGTCTCGACCGGACCTGAGCCTCCCCCGCCCATGCCCAAAGGGCGGCGAGCAGGAGAAGGAAGGACTGAACGAAGAAAGCGGCCTCGCCCGCCCTGGCGCGGAGGAGGGGGAGGCGCTCGTCCGTCCTCTCGGCGTCCGCGCCCACCTGCCGTCTTTCCCGGAAACGCACGACTTCGTGCACAAGCACCGTCACCCAGAGGGCGAGGCCGATGGCCCACGGAGCCCAGGCGCCATGTTGGAGGGCGGCGCGAATCAAAACGGTTGACCACAGACCCACGAAGGTTGCGGACAAGGCCAACCGGGCCTCCGCGCTCAAACCGTTCCCCCTCCCCATCCCTCATCCCCCCCTTCCGCCCTTGCCGCCGGCTGCCCCCCGGACAGCCAGAAGATCTCCTCCACCGGCCGCCCGAAGAACAAAGCAATCTTGAGGCCAGGCCCATGGACGGGAGGTACCGCCCGTTCTCGATGGCGATGACCGTCTGGTGGGTCCCGCCCAACCGCGCGGCCAGCTCCTCCTGGGTGAGCTCCGCTTCCGCGACGACCTCGTTTCAGCCTTCAGCGCCGTGCTCCCTGCCATCCAGGATCGGGTCGGAGCGAAGGGCTCCCCGCCCCCCATATCCCATCTTGTGCCTATACGGCAAATGTGCTGTATACAGTATAGCTGTAGGAAGTGCTGTCATGATAAAACATGAAGCCCACGTTGTGTCCCCGCGCTCCGATCCTGCAGTGGCCCAGCCGGGGGGCCAACCGGAGGCAACGCCGCCGGGGCGGGCGTGACGACAAGGCGTCCCGGCCCATCATTTCATCGAACCCGGTAGGGGTGACTGGACCGATGGTTGCGACCATTTACGGGAGGAGGCGGCCTTTCCCAGCCGGTTCCGGCACAAGGGCATGCGCCTGCGCAAGTGTCGCCTGCCTTCCCGCCGCTCGAGGGGGGGGCTGGACTTCAGCATCGGCGAGACCTGGACCACCATCGCGCAGAGGCTCCGGCGGCGGGAGGAAACCGGGCCCGAGGCTGCCGTCCGCCTCGGGCCCGTGCCGGAATAGTTCTGCTTTCCGCCTCCGACCGTCGCCGACCGTCCCGAACCGCCAGCGCGGCTTCCCAGGTCGCGCTGGTGCTACCGGCCGCGGCTCAGGCCGCCGCGGCCGGCCGGTAGGCCACGAAGCTCACCACCTGGCACTGGCGCACCGGGTCGTAGCCCACCACCTTGACGTAGGCGTCGGGGTGGGCGGTCCGGCAGGCCGCCAGCTCCTTCATCACCGCCCCGACGTCCCCGCTGCCGCGCAGGTCGGCCATGGGCAGGTCCCACATGGTCCAGTACGTCAGGTCGAGCCGCGGCGAGGCCGTGAACTCGATGGCCGGGACCAGACCCTGCCGCAGCACGTACTCCACCTGCCTGCGCACCTGCTCCTCCGTCATGGCCGGCAGGTAAGAGAAGGTCTCGAGCTTCACACCGCATACCCCCTTGCTTTTCTGCTGACGCACCGCGCTCGCCCGGATACGGTGCCGGGCACCCACCCGGCGCCGCTCGCCGCCCACCGCACCGGTTCGACGCAACCCCGCTCGCCGCGCCTTCGAGCCGACGCCGGCTTCACCGGGCGGCCACCGGGTCCAGGGTGTCCACCGTCTGGAACTCGAACTTGATCTCCTTCCACGTCTCCAGGGCGGCCTGCAGCTCGGGCGACCTCTGAGCAGCCTGGAGGAGGATGTCCCGGCCCTCGCGCGCCAGGTCGCGCCCCTCGTTACGCGCCTGGATGACGGCCTCCAGGGCCACCCGGTTGGCCGTGGCGCCGGCCGCGCTGCCCCACGGATGCCCGTGGGTGCCGCCGCCGAACTGGAGCACCGAGTCGTCCCCGAAGATCTGCACCAGCTCCGGCATGTGCCACACGTGGATGCCGCCCGAGGCGACCGGCAGCACCGGCGCCAGGCTCGCCCACGCCTGGTCGAAGAAGATGCCGCGGCTCTTGTCGGCGGGGACGAAGTCCTCCCGCAGGAGATCGCACACGGCCATGGTGGCCGCCCTGTCGCCCTCCAGCTTGCCCACCACGGTGCCCACGTGCAGGTGGTCGCCGCCCGCCAGGCGCAGCCACTTGGCCAGGACGCGGAAGTGGACGCCGTGGTTCTTCTGCCTGTCTATGACGGCGTGCATGGCCCGGTGGATGTGGAGGAGCACCCCGTTCCTCCGGCACCACCTGGAGAGGGTCTGGTGGGCCGTGAAGCCGGCCGTCAGGTAGTCGTGCATGATGATGCGGAGCCCGATCTCCTTGGCGAACTCGGCCCGCTCCAGCATGTCCTCCACGCAGCCCGCCGTCACGTTGACGTAGTGGCCCTTAATCTCGCCCGTGTCGGCCTCGGCCTGGTCGATGGCCTCCTTGACGTAGAGGTAGCGGTCGCGCCAGCGCATGAAGGGCTGGGAGTTGATGTTCTCGTCGTCCTTGGTGAAGTCGAGCCCGCCCCGCAGGCACTCGTAGATGACGCGGCCGTAGTTCTTGGCCGAGAGGCCCAGCTTGGGCTTGATGGTGCCGCCGAGGAAGGGCCGGCCGTACTTGTTGAGCCTGTCGCGCTCCACCGTGATGCCGTGGGGCGGCCCCTGGAAGGTCTTGACATAGGCCACGGGGATGCGCAGGTCCTCCAGCCGCAGGGCCTTGACCGCCTTGAAGCCGAAGACGTTGCCGATGATGGAGCTCATCATGTTGACGACGGAACCCTCCTCGAAGAGGTCGAGGGGGTAGGCGATGTAGCAGTACCACTGGTTGTCCTGGCCGGGCACCGGCTCGATGCGGTAGCAGTGGGCGTTGTACCGGTCGAGGCTCGTCAGCATGTCGGACCAGACCTCGGTCCACGTCCCCGTGGAGGACTCGGCCGCCACGGCCGCGCCGGCTTCCTCGATGGGGACGCCCTCGTTGGGCGTCACGCGAAAGGCGCACAGGACATCGGTGTCCTTGGGCTGGTAGTCCAGGTCCAGGTACTTGCTCCGGTACTCCTTGACCCCGGCCTCGAAGCGCTGTCTCTCCATGCTCCCTCCTCCTTTGCCCGATCCGTCCGGACACCCCGCGACCGAGCCGCCCCTGCCGGCCGCGCTACCCGGCGGATCCTTCTCGCGACCATTCTGGCAAAAGCGTTCCTATCAGGTCAAATACAGGTTACTCACAGCTTGGATAAGGCTACCCTTATACCAAACTCTCCGTGTCAGGCCGGCGATGGCCGGGGAAACCGCCGCCGTCCCGTCCGTGCGCCGGCGACCCGCAGCCGGTCAGCCGGCCTTCCCCTCCCCGCCGGCCAGGGCTCCCGCCCCGCCGCCGGGCGTCGCGCCCGGCACGGTGCCGTCCAGGGAACCCGACACGCCCGCCTGCTCGAAAGTGGCCATCTCGCCGATGATCCGGCAGGCCGCCTCCAGCACGAGCGAGGCCAGCACGGCGCCGGTGCCCTCCCCCAGCCTCATGTCCAGGGACAGCAGGGGGCGGAGGCCCAGGGAAGCCAGCGCCAGCCCGTGGGCCGGCTCCGCCGACAGGTGCCCGGCGAAGAGGAAGGGCCGCACGCGGGGCGCCAGGGCCGCCGCCGCCAGGGCCGCCGCGCCGGCGATGAGCCCGTCCACCACCACCGGCACCCGCAGCCAGGCCCCACCCAGCGCCACGCCGGCCAGCCCGGCTATCTCCAGCCCCCCCACCTTGGCCAGCACGCCCAGGGGGTCGGCGGGGTCCGGCTCGTTGACGGCGATGGCCCGCTCGATGGCCGCCAGCTTCCTCTCCATGCCCGCGGCGTCGAGCCCCGTGCCCCGCCCCACCAGCTCGGCCGGCGGTTGTCCCGTGAAGACGGAGACCACGGCCGTGGAGGGGGTGGTGTTGCCGATGCCCATGTCGCCCAGGCAGAGGAGCCGTGCGCCGGAGCGCACCTCCTCCACCGCCACGGCGATGCCCGCCTCCAGGGCGGCCGCGGCCTCCTCGCGGGCCAGGGCCGGCCCGCGGGCCATGTTGGCGCTGCCCGGCCGCACCTTGCGCACGTCGAGGCCGTCGGCGCGGTCCAGGTGCGCCGCCACGCCCACGTCCACCACCCGGACCCGCGCCCCCGCCAGCCGGGCCAGCACATTGATGGCCGCGCCCCCGCGGAGGAAGTTGTAGACCATCTGCGCCGTGACCTCGGAGGGAAAGGCCGACACCCCCTCCTCCGTCACCCCGTGGTCCGCCACCATGACCACGACGGAGCGCGGCGCCACCGTCGGGCAGACCCGCCCGGTGACCCCGGCCAGCCTGACGGCCAACTCCTCCAGGTGGCCCAGGCTGCCGAGGGGCTTGGTGAGGGAGTCCAGCCGGCGGCGCGCCGCCGCCATGGCCGCCTCGTCCAGCTCCCCGATGCCCCCCGCCACCGTCTCCCACGCCGCTGCCCTCTCCGCCCCCGTCTCCAAAGGGGCCCACCTCCCCGTCGGCTGTCCGACCGGCGTCACCCGCCACGCCACCCCGACAGCCGCAAGGCGGCGCAGGCAGCGGTACTCCGGTCGCGCAGCATTATCCGCCAGGGCCGCCGCCTTGCCAATCCTCGGCCGACCCGGCCGGACCTTCCCGGCGACAGGGGACGGCAGACGAGACGCTGCACTCGGCAACGCAAAATCGTATACTTCCGATAGATAAACAGCGGAAAAATCGCCGGCCGGTCCAGGTCCGGAGAGAAGGGCCCGCTCCGGGGCGCAGGTTCCGAGCGAGGGCCCCGGCCGCCGGAGCCGACCCGGGGGAAGGAGGGAGAGACCGTGGAGAACCTCGGCTCGACCCGCCAGCAGATACTCGAGATTCTCAAGAAGAAGGGTTCCCAGACGGTGGACCAGCTCAGCGAGGCCCTGGGGATCAGCCCCATGGGGGTGCGCCAGCACCTGGCCCAGCTCGAGCGCCAGGGTCTCATCGCCGCCGACAAGCGGCGGGGAGGCATGGGCCGGCCCGCCCACGTGTACTCCCTCACTCCCGACGGCGACGAGCTCTTCCCCCGCAATTACGAGGGCTTCGCCGTCATGGTGCTGGACTGCATCCGCGAGTTGGACGGCACCGAGAAAGTGGAACAGGTATTCCACAAGCGTATGGAAAGGCTCCTCAGCAGTTACGCGGCCCACGTCAACGACCGGCCCCTGCCGGAGAGGCTGCGCCAGCTGGCCCAGATCCAGGAGCAGAACGGGTACATGGTGGATTTCGGACGCCGGCCGGACGGAACCTACTACTTCGTGGAGCACAACTGCGTCCTGGCCCGCGTGGCGCGGCTCTTCCCCCCCGCGTGCTGGTACGAGCTCAAGCTCTTCGAGGCCCTGCTGGGGGCCGGCGTGCGGCGCGAGCGTTGCATCGCCACGGGCGACACGTGCTGCGCCTACGTCATCCCTCAGGAACCCGAACCCGCCGCCAACCACGGTTGACAACGGAGAAGGACGTGACCACCTCCCCGCGCCGGCGCGCCTCCCGCACGGCAGACCGCCACCCCGCCGCGTCGGTCGGCAGCTCCCGCACGCCCCGCCCCTCCGCCCAGCCCAGGCCCCACCCCTGACCCGGCGCCAACTCCACCCGCCGCCCTG
>CAYXQP010000016.1:0-22518 GCA_964467515.1 uncultured Eubacteriales bacterium
GGCCGCGGTCATCGTCCTGGCCGTCTTCGCCGTCAGCACCACGGCCTCCCTCACCGGGTCCATGATCTTCTCCTGGCAACGGGGCTGGCTCCTTCCCTACCAACGTTATTCGCTGGTGCAGGCCCTGGTGGGCCCCCTTCCCGACGCGTGGCTGCGGCCGCTGGCGGAGGGCGGTGCGGCCGAACGGGTCCTGCCCCTGGCCAGCGCCTCCTTCAGGTACGTGGGCCTCTTCGGGAGCGAACCGCGACCGGTTCTGGGGCTGCGACGGACCGATGTCCCCGCCTTCCTGCGCCGCACGGAACTGTCGCTGGTGGCCGGCAGGCTTCCCCGGGAGGGAGAGGCGGGCATCGCCCTACACCGGGACCTCTTGCGCAGCCGGCGCCTGCGCCTCGGAGACACGGTGGGGCGGGCGGCCGGGGAGGACTTCCTGCCCGGCCGGTTCCGCGTGGTGGGCGTCCTGGCGGGGCCCTATCCCCTGGCCCTGGCCGACTACGCCGCGCTGCGGGCCGCGGCCGGCATGGCGGACTCCCGGCGGCAGGCGGCCGCCCTGGTCCTTCCCCGGCCGGGACGGGACAAAGACGTGGAAACCTACCTGGCGGGCCTGCCCCGCTCCCTGGCCCAGGTCTACACGTACCGCGGCCAGAGCCGGCTCTTTCAGCGGGAGATGGCCAACATCAACTCCCTCATCTGGATTCTCAATCTGATCACCGTCTCCACCATGGCTCTGGCCGTGGCCCTTCTCAACCTGGTGTTCTTTCGGCAGCGCATGGGGGAGTTCGGCCTCCTGGCCGCGCTGGGGTTCCGGCGGTCCTCCCTGCTGCGGCGCGCGGCCGCCGAGGTGCTGGCCGTCACGGCCCTGTCCTGGGGTGCGGGGCTTCTGCTGGCGAGGGCCATCCTCGGCCTCCTCGGCACCCTCTATTACGCGCCGCGGGGCATCCTCCTGGTGGGGGTGGACGTGCGGGCCCTCACCCTCACCGTTCCCATCCCCGTCCTCATCACCTCGTTCACCCTGGCGGTGGTTTTCTGGCAACTGGTGCGGCTCGACCCCGTCAGCATCCTCGAGAGGCGATGAGGTTGGGCGCCCTCCTGGAGGCCCGGGGCGCCAGCCTTTGCTATCGCGGCCCGCGGGGCGTCGTCACCGCCGTCCGCCGGGCCTCCTGCCGCGTCCGGCCGGGCGAGTGGTGGGCGGTGACGGGTCCCTCGGGGCACGGCAAGTCCTCCCTGCTCTATCTCCTCAGCGCTCTGCGGCTGGCCAGCGCGGGCCGGGTGACCTTTCGGGGTCACGAGTACCGACGGCTGAGCCGGGCCCGCCTGGCCGACCTGCGGCGGGAGAACTTCGGCTTCGTCTTCCAGGAGCCCTTTCTCGTCCCCTACCTGACCTGCTTGGAGAACGTCCTGGTGGGCGGGCGCGGTTTCGCCGCCGCGGCGGGGCTGGCGGCGGCGGAAGGAGGGGCGGAAGCCCTGCGGCACCGGGCGGAGGAAATGCTCCGGCGTCTCGGTGTGGGGGAGGTGGGGCACCGGTTTCCGCACCAGCTCTCGGGTGGCCAGCGGCAGAGGGTGAGCCTCGCCAGGGCTCTCCTGGGAGCGCCGGCCGTCCTCTTCGCCGATGAGCCGACGGCCTCCCTGGACCAGGCGTCGGCCGGATTGGTGGCCGAGGCCTTGGAGGAATACCGCCGGCAGGGAGGCACCGTGGTGCTGGTGTCCCACGATCCCCTCCTTCTCGGGAGGGCGGACAGCGTCACGGAGATGCGGGAGGGGATTCTGGATTCCCCTTCTCCCTGAGGGGGAGGAAGTGGGCCTTTTTTGTAGAAGTTTGGTTTATGGCATACGGCGAGCCTCTCTCCCGCCGCGGCGGCGGGAGACATAATTTTTTTCTTTGCGGCATGGTGAGAGGGGGCAGCATGGGCGTGGGGCTCGTCCTGGCGGTGGCCCTCCTCGCCGCGGGGCGGGCGACGGCGCTGGCGGGATCCGGCCCCCCCGCCCAGTCCGCGGGCGTGCGCTTCGGTGGTGTCCGCATGGCGGAGGCCGCCGCCAGAACCACGGTGACGCTGGCGGCCCCGTCCGGTTTCCTCGTCCACTGGCCTCCCGGCGTCAGCGAGGGACGCGGTGGGCGGTTGGTGCTGGACCTGCCCCGCCAGACGGTTCCCGAGGCGGGGGTGCTGCGGGGAAAGGGTGCGGTCCGGCTTGTCAGGTACGTGCAGCTGCCCGGTCGGCCGCCCACGGTCCGCGTGGTGCTGGACATGGCCGAGGACGCCGCCTGGGCCGTGGGACGGGCCGGGGGGACGGCGGTGGTGGTGGCGGCGGAGGCCGCCCCTGGCGAGGGGTTCACCCTCCTCAGCGGCGCGGTGGTGGACCAGGTGTACGGCGACGGCGAGGGCTCGCCCGGCCCTGCCCAGGGCGGCGGGGCGGGGCCCCTGGCGGGGAGGGTGGTGGTCCTGGACCCCGGTCACGGGGGGCACGATCCAGGTGCCTTGGGCGCCAGGGGGACCCGGGAGAAGGACGTGGTCCTGGCGGTGAGCCTGCGCCTGCGCGACCTCTTGCGGGACAAGGGAGCCAGGGTGGTCATGACGCGGGCGGACGACGTGGCCGTGGGACTCTACGAGAGGGCGGAGGTGGCCCGCTCGGCGGGGGCGGACGCATTCCTCTCCGTGCACGCCAACTGGACTTGGGGGAAGTCTATCAGGGGGGTGGAGGCGTACTATTATCCGGGCGGCGAGGGCGGTTCCCTGGCGGAGGCCGCCGTGCGCCAGCTGGCTAGACGCCTCGGGGTGCCGGCGCGCGGGGCCCTGCCTGCCGACTTCGTGGTGCTGCGGGAGACGCCCGCGCCGGCCGCCCTGGTCGAGGTGGGCTTCCTCTCCCATCCCGCCGAGGAGTCGCTCCTGGCCGACCCCCGGTACCGGGAGGAGGTGGCCGCGGCTCTGGCGGCCGCGGTGGAGGAGTTCCTCACCAGGGCCCCGGGGGGAACCCAGTCCACGCCCGCGCCGGGCGAGCTGTGATTCCCTGACAGGGGGGAGTGCCATGCCGGGGCCGGACGCCCCCATAGGGATGCTGGACTCGGGCGTGGGCGGCCTCTGGGTGGCCAGGGCCGTGCGCTCCCTGCTTCCCGACGAGGCCATCGTCTACGTGGGTGACACGGCGCACTTTCCCTACGGCACGCGCCCGGCCGCCCGTGTGCTCGCCTGCGTGCGGGACATCCTGGGCTTCTTCGAGCGGGAAGGGGTCAAGGCGGTGGTCCTGGCCTGCAACACCGCCTCCGCCGTGGCCCTGCCCGCCGTGGCCGAGGGGAGCCCCTTCCCGGTCCTCGGGGTCATCGAGGCCGGCGTGCGCCTGGCGGCGGCCCGCACCGCCCGGGGGCTGGTGGGGGTGCTGGCGACGGAGCGGACCGTGGCCAGCGGCGCCTACGAGCGGGCCATGGCCGCCAGGTGGCCCGGGGTACGGGTGGTGGGGCGGGCGGCGCCGCGGTTGGTGGAACTGGTGGAGGAGGACGCGGCGAGGCGGGACCCGGCCATCCTGGACCGGGCCCTCCTGGGCTACCTGAGACCGTTGGTGGACACGGGGGTGGACACTCTCATCCTGGGCTGCACCCACTTCCTCTCCCTGGCCGAGCGGGTGCGCAACTTCTATCCTTCCCTGGCCGTGGTGGATCCGGCCCGCGAGACGGCCGCTGAGCTGAGGGACCTCCTGCGCCGGCGCGGCTGGGAACGGCGAAGCAACGGCGCCGTGCGGCACCGGTTCCTGGTGACCGGCGAGGACCGGGAGGCCTTTGCCGCCGCGGCCGCCAGGGTCTGGGGCTCCGCGGCCGACCTGGACCGGCTGCCTGCCCACGGCGGTGCGGTGCTAAACTGATCCTCCGGGGTGGTGCCGGTGCGGGCTGACGGGCGGCGGGCGGACGAGCTGCGCCCGGTGGAGATAGTCCGGGACTATCTGCGTTACCCGGAGGGGAGCGCCCTCATCCGGGTCGGGGAGACCACGGTGGTGTGCACGGCCTCCGTCGAGGCCGGAGTGCCGTCCTTCCTGCGTGGGACGGGACGGGGTTGGTTGACGGCGGAGTACGGGATGCTCCCCCGCTCCACGCCCGTGCGGACGCCCCGGGAGCGGTCCGGAAAGGCCGCCGGCCGCGGGCACGAGATCCAGCGCCTCATCGGGCGCTCCCTGCGGGCGGCCGTGGACCTGGACCGGCTGGGCGAGCGGACCATCGTGGTGGACTGCGACGTGGTCCAGGCCGACGGTGGCACCCGCACCGCCGGCATCACGGGGGCCTTCGTGGCCGTGGTGGACGCCCTGGCCCACCTCTGGCGGCAGGGGGAGATCGGCCTGGACGCCCGGGGCCTGCTGCCGGTGCGAGACTGTCTGGCGGCGGTGAGCGTGGGCGTGGTGGACGGGGAGGCGCTCCTCGACCTCGACTTCGGCGAGGACTCGCGGGCCGAGGTGGACCTGAACGTGGCGGGCACCGCGTCCGGGTTCCTGGTGGAGGTGCAGGGCACCGCCGAGGCGGAGCCTTTTGCGCGGGCGCGCCTGGACGAGCTCCTGGACCTGGCCCTGGCCGGCATCGGGCGGCTGGCGGCGGTCCAGCGCCAGGTGCTGGGCGACCTGGCGGCCAGGATCGGCACCGCCGCCGAGGCGTGAGGGAGGCGCCCATGCGCGTGGCGGTGGCCACGGGCAATCGGGGCAAGCTGGCCGAGTTCCGCTCCTTCCTGGAGGAGATGGGGTTCGAGGTGTTGGGGCTGGATGCCTTCCCCGGCTTCGTCCTTCCACCCGAGGGCAAGGAGAGCTTGGCCGCGAACGCCGTGGCCAAGGCGCGCGCCCTGGCCGGGCACGCGGGCCTATCCGCCATCGCCGACGATTCGGGCCTGGAAGTGGAGGCCATCGGCGGGCGGCCGGGCGTGCTCTCGGCGCGCTTCGCCGGCGAGGGGGCTTCCGACGAAGCCAACAACGCGCGGCTCCTGGCCGAGCTGGCGGGGGTGGCGGCGGGGCGGCGGCGCGCCCGCTACCGCGCCGTGGTGGCCCTGGCCGTGCCCGGCGGGCGGGGCGGCATCTCCGTGGTGACGGCGGAGGGCGTGAGCGAGGGGGAGATCCTGGACGCGCCGCGGGGGTCGGGCGGCTTCGGCTACGACCCCCTCTTCCTGGTCCCGGAGCTGGGCAAGACCTTTGCCGAGCTGGAGCCGGCGGAGCGGCGGGAGGTGAGCCACCGGTTCCGCGCCCTGCGCGCCCTGCGCCCGGCCTTAGAGCGGCTGCGGCGGAGGCGGCGGTCGCCGGGGCGGCGCCGCGACCGTCTCTACGACGAAGGCCGACAACCCCGGGGAAGCGGTCAGAAGTAATAAAGAGGATGGTGGAACACCAGGCGGAGGTCGATCTCGAGGGCGGGGAAGAGAGGCGACCGCAGCAGGTCTCCGCCCGCCAGGACGCCGCGGGAAACGTATTTCCCCTCCTCCAGCGCGAGGACCTCGACCGTCTTTCCCGCCGGATCGACAAGCCAATATTCTCGTACGCCGAACCGCTGATAGATCTCGCGCTTGACCAGCCGGTCGCGGCGGCTGGTGCCCGGGGAGAGGATCTCCACCGCCAGGGCGGGGGCGCCCCGCACTCCCTTGTCGGTCAAGATGTGGAGGGAGTCCACGGGGATGAAGAGGAGGTCGGGTTCGACTACGTTCTCCTGCGAGAGGACGACGCCGACGGGGGTGGCGAGGAGGACCCCGCTCCGGCGCGAACGCACGTAGCCCTCCAACAGGAAATAGAGATTGCCCGAGACCAGTTGATGGGGGATCCCCGGCGGTGGCTCGCACACCATCACCCCGTCGAGGACCTCCCAACGGTTGCCGTCCGCAGGTGTTGTCTCCCAATCCTCGTATGTGAAGCCGGTGCGGGTCCGCCCCACGCCCCTCACGCCCTTTGCCGCTCCCATTTTATAACAGCAACAAGACGGCGGCAACCCCTTCGGCGCGTTGAGGGTGCGCGGCCGCTGTGCTAGAATGCCGCCGACAACGAATCCTGCAAAGGTTTGATCCCCGTGTCAAATGATCACATCATTGTGAGGGGCGCCCGCCAGCACAACCTGCAGAACATCGACCTGGAACTGCCGCGGGGCCGGCTCATCGTCTTCACCGGGCTCTCGGGGAGCGGCAAGAGCTCGCTGGCCTTCGACACCATCTACGCCGAGGGCCAGCGCCGCTACGTGGAGTCCCTCTCGGCCTACGCGCGCCAGTTTCTGGGCCTCATGGACAAGCCCGACGTGGACCTCATCGACGGGCTCTCGCCGGCCATCAGCATCGACCAGAAGAGCGCCAGCCACAACCCGCGCTCCACGGTGGGCACGGTCACCGAGATCCACGACTACCTGCGCCTCCTCTACGCCCGCGTCGGCCATCCCCACTGCCACCTCTGCGGCCGCCCCATCGCGTCCCAGACGGTGGACCAGATGGTGGACCGGGTGCTGGCCCTGCCGGCCGGGGCGAGGGTGCAGGTGCTGGCGCCCCTCGTGCGCGGGCGCAAGGGGG
The DNA here is from genome assembly GCA_964467515.1 of uncultured Eubacteriales bacterium. Taxonomy (GTDB): domain Bacteria; phylum Bacillota; class Sulfobacillia; order DYIH01; family JBBIPI01; genus CAYXQP01. The sequence goes on from CAYXQP010000016.1 coordinate 6,495, forward strand.
AGCACCAGAAGGTGCTGGAGGACGTGCGCCGGGCTGGCTTCGTCCGCGTGCGCGTGGACGGGGAGGTGCGGGAGGCCGCCGAGCCCATCTCCCTGGACAAGAACAGGAAGCATCACATCGAGGCGGTGGTGGATCGCCTGGTGGTGAAGCCCGAGGCGCGGTCGCGCCTGGCCGAGGCCCTGGAGACGGCCCTCCACTGGGGCGAGGGACTGGCCCTGGTGGACGTGCTGCCCGGCGAGGGCGTGGCGGGACAGGAGATCCTCTTCAGCCGCAGCCTGGCCTGTCCCGACTGCGGCGTGAGCGTGGGGGAGCTGGAGCCGCGCTTCTTCTCCTTCAACAGCCCCTACGGCGCCTGCCCGGCCTGCGGCGGGCTCGGCGTCAAGATGGAGGTGGACCCGGACCTCGTCATCCCCGATCGGGGCCGCTCCCTCTCCGAGGGGGCCGTGGCGCCCTGGTCCGACGGGCACCTGACCCGCGGCAGCGAGTATTACCCCCAGCTTTTACGGGCCGTGGCCCGGCACTACGGGGTGGACCCCGACCGGCCCCTGGCGGAGGCGCGCGAGGACTTCCTGCGGGTGCTCCTTTACGGCTCGGGCGGGGTGCCCATCCGCTTCACCTACCGCAACGCCTACGGCTACGTGCGCGAGGCCACGGTGGCCTACGAGGGGGTCATCCCCAACCTGGAGCGGCGGTACCGGGAGGCGGGCGGCGACTGGGTGCGGGAGGAGATCGAGGAATACATGGCGGCGCGCCCGTGCCCGGCCTGCGGCGGGCGGCGGCTGCGCCCCGAGGCGCTGGCCGTGACGGTGGGGGGTCCCCGTGCCGCCGGGGGCAAAGACATGGGCCAGGTGGCGGCCATGTCCATCCGGGAGTGCCTGGCCTTCTTCGCCGGTCTCCGCCTCACGGAGCGGGAGGAAGCCATAGCGCGCCAGATACTGCGCGAGATCAAGGCTCGGCTCGGCTTCCTCGTGGACGTGGGGCTCGACTACCTCACCCTGGACCGGGCGACGGCCACCCTCTCAGGCGGGGAAGCCCAGCGTATCAGGCTGGCCACCCAGATCGGCTCCGGCCTGACCGGCGTGCTCTACGTCCTGGACGAGCCCAGCATCGGGCTCCACCAGCGGGACAACGCGCGGCTCATCGCCACCTTGGAACGGCTGCGCGACCAGGGCAACACCGTCATCGTCGTCGAGCACGACGAGGAGACCATCCGCGCGGCGGACTGGGTCGTGGACATAGGTCCCGGCGCCGGGGAGCAGGGCGGCCGGGTCGTCTACTCCGGGCCCGTGCCGGGGCTCCTGGCCTGCCAGGGGTCGGTGACGGGCGACTACCTCTCCGGGCGGCGCCAGATCCCCATACCAGCTCGGCGCGCGCCGGCTGAACGCTGGCTCGAGGTGCGGGGGGCCCGCGAGCACAACCTCAAGGACATCGACGTGCGGTTCCCCCTGGGGCTCTTCGTGTGCGTGACCGGCGTCTCGGGTTCGGGGAAGAGCACCCTCGTGCACGAGATCCTCTACCGCCGGCTGGCCCAGGAGCTCCACGGCGCGCGCGCCAAGCCGGGCGCCCACGAAGCCCTCCTGGGGCTCGACCACGTGCGCCGGGTGGTGGAGATCGACCAGTCGCCCATCGGCAGGACGCCGCGCTCCAACCCGGCCACCTACACCGGCGTCTTCGACCTCATCCGCCAGCTCTTCGCCCTCACGCCCGAGGCCAGGATGCGGGGCTACAAGCCCGGCCGGTTCAGCTTCAACCTGCCCGGCGGGCGGTGCGAGGCCTGCAAGGGGGACGGCATCATCCGCATCGAGATGCACTTCCTCTCGGACGTGTACGTGCCCTGCGAGGTCTGCCGGGGGAAGCGCTACAACCGCGAGACCCTGGAGGTCCGGTACCAGGGGAAGACCATCGCCGACGTGCTGGCCATGACGGTGGACGAGGCCCTGCGCTTCTTCCACGCCCACCCCGGCATCCGGCGGAAGCTCGAGACCATGCGGGACGTGGGCCTCGGCTACATCCGCCTGGGCCAGCCGGCGCCCCAGCTCTCGGGCGGCGAGGCGCAGCGGGTCAAGCTGGCCTCGGAGCTCTGGCGCCGCAGCGACGGGGGGACGGTCTACATCCTGGACGAGCCCACCACGGGGCTGCACATGGCCGACGTGCACCGCCTCCTGGACGTGCTGCAGCGCCTGGTGGACGCCGGGGACACGGTCATCGTCATCGAGCACAACCTGGACGTCGTCAAGGGCGCCGACTGGATCATCGACCTGGGTCCCGAGGGGGGCGACGCCGGCGGGCGCGTGGTGGCCGCCGGGCCGCCCGAGGAGGTGGCCCTGGTGGAGGAATCCCACACCGGGCGCTTCCTCTGCCGCGCGCTGGCGGAGGCCGCCCAGACCGTGCTCGCTTGACCCCGCGATGCCGCCCCGCAGGCCGAAACTAAAGGACGGGGAACCGCCAGGCGATAACGGGCCGGGGAGGTGAGAGCATGCCTGCGAACACGACGCGAACCCCGAAGCGGGAGGAGACCTGCTGCGGAGCGGCCGACTTCAGCCGGGCCACTGACGCGTGCGCCGAGGTGCGGCCCAACGAGGACGGCTGCTGCGCCGTGCGCGTCTGGTCGCCCAGCACCGGCGCCTCGGTGCAGGTGGTGCTGAACCAGGAGCAGATGTGGCAGATGATGCGGAGCTACTTCCAGGTCCAGTCCCGGCCGCAGCAGGTCCAGTCCCGGCCGCAGAACGAACCCGCGGGGCGGTCCCGGACCAATCCCAACGGGCGCCCGCGGCGGCGCACCCGCACCCGCGCGACGGCGGGGCGGACGGCGGGTTCCCGGTAGAACCCCGCCGCGCGACGGGCGGCCGCGGACGGCGGCGGGTGCGCGCAGCAGGCGGGCGGTGGGCAGCAGGGAGGCGAAGCTGGAACGAAGACGCCGGCGCGGTCTAGGACCGCGCCGGCTGCGCTTGCAGCTGGAGCTCGCGGACGTAGCGGTGGGCCGTGTGGGCCGCCGTGACGCCCTGGCCCACGGCGGTGGCCAGGCGGGCCACCGCTCCGGTGACGTCGCCGGCCGCCAGCACCCCCGGCACGTTGGTGGCGCAGTCGGCGTCCACCATCACGTAGCCGCGCTCGCTGACCCTCACCCCCAGCTCCTCGAGGAAGCCGACGGCGGGGGAGAGACCGGCGCAGACGATGACGGCGTCGGCCGGCAGGGTGCGTTGCTCGGCGGTGAGCAGGTTGCGGAGGGACACCTCCTCCAGGCGTTCGTTGCCGTTGACGGCCGCCACCATCCAGCCGAGGTCGTAGGGAATCCCGGTTTCCAGGAACTCGTGCTGGAGACTCTCGTCGGCCCGGAACTGGCTGCGGTGGACCAGCCGCACGGCGCCGGCCACGTCCTTGAGGCCCATGGCCACCTCGAGGGCGGTGTTGCCGCCGCCGACCACCAGCACGCGCTGGCTCCTGAAGTCGGCCGGCGAGTTAAGGGAATAGTAGATGCCCTTGTTGGCGAATCTCTTTTCCTCGGGAAGCCCGAGGCGGCGCGGGACGGTGCCGATGGCGATGAGGAGGCACGTGGCCCGGTAATGCCGGCCGCCGGCGGCGTGGACGAGGAAGGAACCGTCGGCCCGCTCGATCCGCTCCACACCCTGGCCGGTGTAGAGTTCCGCGCCCTCCCGGCGGGCGTGCTCCACGAGGCGCCCCACCAGGTCGTAGCCCAGGATGCCCTCGGGGAAGCCGGGATAGTCCAGCACCGGCTTGGAGCCGTAACTGTGCCACAGGTGGCCGCCGAACCGGTCGGTCTTTTCGAGGAGGGCGGTGGCCAGCCGCTTGCGGCGCCCGAAGAGCGCCGCCGCCAGGCCGGCGGCCCCGCCGCCCACGATGAGGAAGTCGTGCACGACGCTCTCCTCCAACAAGGTTTCGGAGCCTAGTATACACTCACAGGTGAGGTCGAAGGGTCATGGACGGCGACCGGGGACGCTCTGGGGAACGGGGGAGCGACGAGGACGGAGGCGAGCTGGCGGCCCGCGCGGGTCGCCTGCCGGACCGCCCCGGCGTCTACCTGTTCCGGGGCCAGGGCGGGAGGGTGCTCTACGTCGGCAAGGCGGCCTCTCTGCGGGACAGGGTCCGGTCCTACTTCCGGGGCGGGGCCGCGCTCTCGGGCAAGGTGCGGGCGCTGGTGGACGCGGCCCGCGACCTGGACTTCATCGCCACCGACACCGAGGTGGAGGCCCTCATCCTGGAGTGCAACCTCATCAAGGAGCACCGACCGCCCTTCAACGTGCGCCTGCGGGACGACAAGAGCTACCCCTTCCTGCGGATCACGCTCCAGGAGACGTGGCCGCGCGTGCTCATCGCCCGCGGCCGCCGCAACGACGGTGCCCGCTACTTCGGACCCTATCCCCACGCCCAGACCGTGCACGAGACCCTGCGCCTGCTGCGGCGAGTCTTCCCCCACCGCACCTGCAGCGAGGCCCGGTTCCGCCAGCACCGGGACCGGCCCTGCCTCCACTACCACCTGGGCCGCTGCCCGGGGCCCTGCGCCGGCCTCTGCAGCCGGGAGGAGTACGCCGCCGCCGTCGGCGGCCTGGTGGACTTCCTGGAGGGCCGGGACACCGAGGTGCTGGGCCGGCTGCGCCGCCGCATGGAGGAGGCGGCGGCGGACCTGCGCTTCGAGGAGGCGGCGGAGCTGCGCGACAGGATCCAGGCCCTGGAGGCCGTGCGGGAACGGCAAAAGATGGTGTCTCGCCGGTTCGGCCACTACGACGTGGTGGCCCTGGCCCTGCCGGAGGACGGGCGGACGGCGGGAGCCGCAGGGGGCACGGGTTGCGCCCACGTCTTCCTGGTGCGGGAAGGGAAGCTGGTGGGGCGGGACGCCGTGGCCCTGGACGAGGTGGCCGGGGAGGAGCCGGGCGAGGTGCTGGCGGCCTTCCTGGAGCAGTATTACGGCGGCGAGGGGCGGCCCGTCCCGCCGGAGATCGTGGTGGAGCAGGCGCCGGCGGGCGCGGCGGCGCTGGCGGGGTGGCTGGGCGGCCGCCGCGGGGGGAGGGTGGCTCTAACCGTCCCCGCCCGCGGGGAGAAGAGGCAGTTGCTGGACCTGGCCCGGCAAAACGCCCGGCTGGCCCTGGCGCAGGAGCTGGCCGCGGGCGAGGCGGGGCGGCCCGAGCGCGCCCTCGGCGAGCTGGCGGAGGCGCTGGGGCTTTCGGCGCCACCCCGGCGGGTGGAGTGCTTCGACGTGTCCAACCTGCAGGGCAGGGAAGCCGTGGCCGCCATGGTGGTCTTCGTGGACGGCCGGCCTGCGCGCGGGGAGTATCGCCGCTTCCGCGTCCGCACCGTGGCCGGTCCCGACGACTACGCCATGATGGGGGAGGTGCTGGGCAGGCGCTTTGCGCGTTCGGACTGGCCGCTGCCCGACCTGGTGCTGGTGGACGGGGGGCGCGGGCAGCTGGGGGTGGCGCGGCGCGTCCTGGAGGAGAGGGGATTGGGGGCCATCCCGGCCTTCGGGCTGGCGAAGGAGGAGGAGCTGGTCTTCGCCGCCGGCTGGCCAGAGCCCGTCGTCCTCTCGCGCCGCTCCGCGGCGCTGCAACTGCTGCAGCGATTGCGGGACGAGGCCCATCGTTTCGCCGTGGGCTATCATCGCCGGGTGCACCGGCGGCAGGCCATGCGCTCGGCCCTGGAGGACGTGCCCGGCATCGGGCCCCGCCGCCGCCGGGCCCTGCTGGGCCACTTCGGTTCTCTCGACGCCCTGCGGAGGGCCACGGTGGAACAGCTGGCCGCCGTGCCGGGGATGACCCGCACGGTGGCCCGGGAACTGCACCACTTCCTGCACGAGGACGGGGTCGGCGGCTCCGTGCGCCTGCCCGGCGCCGGGGAGCGGCGGCGCCGGCGCTGACTCAGGAGCCTTCCTTCTCCCCCTCTTTGTTCTGGCGCTCCCCCTCGCCCCTGCGGGGGAAGCCGGGGGTGCCTACGCGGCGCCGGTTCTCAGCGGTGAACCACCAGATGGCGGCGACGGCGATGATGGCCAGGATGGCCCAGAACCACCAGGCCGACGTGGGGGCCGTGCGCGTCGTGACCTGCGCTAGGTCAGGCATGGGCTCACCTCCTGGCGGGAATATTCCCGCCAGCCGGTCCTTTCATGCACGGCAGGGTGGCGACGGTCAGCTCGGCCGCCGCCGCCCGTAGGCAGGCCAGGTCGGCCGGGGGACCGAGGGCTCGGCAGAGGAGACGGCAGGCTTCCTCGGCGAGGAGGGGCGGGGGCAGGGGCGCCGCCTGGAGGACGTTGAGGGCCGCGAGGACGGCCAGGAGGAGGAAGGGCGCGTCCTCGCGCGCCGCGCGGCCCGCGGTCCGGGCCCGTGCGACGCGGCCCACCCACCGGGGGCCGGGGTCCCAACGGGCGAGGGCCAGCCCCACCTCGGGCCACCTGCGGGCCAACTCCGGGAGAGGGGCGAGGAGCCGGGGCGCCGCCTCCAGGGGGGCGAGGAGGAAGCGGCAGCGGCGGCCGCCCGCGAGGGCGACGGCGGGAAAAGGGAGGCCGTCCCACAGGCAGGAGGGGTAATAGCCGCCCTCTTCGGCGCCTGCCCGGCCGGTCACGGGCACGGCGGCGACCACGAGCACCGTGGATTCCTCCCCAGCCAGTCTACGCCGGCCCGCGGCACCGGCATACTCCGGTTTGCCGGCGAACCGCTCACCCCCCGTTTGGGCCGGCGCGGCGGCCGGCAGGGGACGGGCGCGCGCGGGCCGGTGATTGATAGAATGGGCGTGGCGACGGCGCCGGGACGGGCGGCGGGCGGATAGCCGCCCGCGGCGGCGAGGGGTGACGGCTCTGGACGAGCCTGGGACCGGAGAGCGGCGGCAGCGACGCTTCCTCATCGTGACGGGCCTCTCGGGCGCCGGCAAGAGCCAGGCCCTGCGGAGCCTGGAGGACATGGGTTACTTTTGCGTCGACAACCTGCCGCCCGCCCTCATCCCCAGGTTCGCCGAGATAGTCCTGGACCCGGCCGGGAGCGTGAACCGGGTGGCCGTGGTGGTGGACGTCCGGGGGGGCTCCTTCTTCAACGAGACCGTCTGGGCCCTGGGCGAGCTGGACCGGCTGGGCGTCCCCTACGAGATCGTCTACCTGGAGGCGAGCCCGGAGATCCTGCTCCGCCGGTTCAAGGAGACGCGGCGGCGCCACCCCCTGGCCCCCCTGGGCCGGGTGAGCGAGGGTTTGCACGAGGAAGCCGCCCGGCTGGAGGGGCTGCGGGGGCGGGCCCACCACGTCATAGACACCTCCAACCTTTCTCCGTTGCAGCTGCGCCGGCTCCTGGCCGACCGCTTCGGCGAGGAGCCGGAGCGCCTACTCGTCTACCTGGTTTCCTTCGGCTTCAAGCACGGCCTCCCATTGGACGCGGACCTGGTCTTCGACGTCCGCTTCCTGCCCAATCCCCACTACGTGCCCTCCCTGCAGCCCCTGGGTGGCGACGAGGAGCCGGTGCGGGAGTACGTCCTCCGCTGGCCGGCCAGCCGCCAGTTCCTGCGCCGGCTGTGGTCCCTCCTGCGCTTCCTGCTGCCCCACTACGTGCGGGAGGGGAAGACCCAGCTGACCATAGCGGTGGGCTGCACCGGCGGCCAGCACCGCTCCGTGGTGCTGGTGGACGTCCTGGCGGAACGCCTGCGGGCGGAGGGGTACAAAGTCTTCGTGCAACACCGCGACCTGCCGCGCTGGCGGGAGGAGGCCGTGGCCGCGGCCGGGGAGGAGGAGACGTGGTGAGGCGCGTGGTGGCCATGGGGGGCGGCACCGGCCTACCCGTGCTCCTGCGGGGCCTCAAGGCCCACACCCACCAGATCACCGCCGTGGTCACGGTGACCGACGACGGCGGCAGCTCCGGTCGCCTGCGGGGGGAGCTGGGCATCCCGCCGCCGGGGGACATCCGCAACTGCCTGGTGGCCCTGGCCGGAGCCGAGCCTCTCATGCAACGCCTCTTCCAGCACCGCTTCACCAGGGGCACCCTGGCGGGGCACGCCTTCGGCAACCTCTTCATCGGCGCCCTCACGGAGCTCTTCGGCGACTTCCGGGCGGCGGTCCGGGCGGCCAGCCACGTGCTCCGCATCCACGGTCAGGTACTGCCCTCCACGGACCGCCAGGTGCAGGTCTGCGCCGAGCTGGCCGACGGCACCGTGGCCGAGGGGGAGACGGCCGTGACCTCGGCCCGGTCGCGCATCCGGCGCGTGTTCCTGCAACCGCCCGACGCCGCCCCTGTCCCGGAGGCCTTGCGGGCGGTGGAGGAGGCCGACCTCGTCGTCCTGGGACCGGGGAGCCTCTTCACCAGCGTCCTGCCCAACCTCCTGGTGCGGGGGATGGCGGAGGCGGTGCGGGCGAGCCCCGCCGAGAAGGTCTTCGTGGTCAACGTCATGACCCAGCCGGGGGAGACGGACGGTTTCACGGCCTCCGACCACGTGCGGGTGGTCTTGGAGCACCTGGGTCCCGGCCTGGTGGACCGGGTGGTGGTCAACACCGGCGCCGTGGAGCCGGAGCGGTTGGCCCGGTATCGCCGCCAGGGGGCCGACCAGGTGCGCGTCGACCGGGATGCGCTCCGGGCCATGGACCTGGCCGTTACGGAGGGGGACCTGGTCAACCGGGACGAGCTGATCCGCCACGATCCGGACGCCCTCGCCGCCGCCGTGCTGGCCTTCGTCCGGCAGGAATCCAGGACGTGATGTATAAGAGTTATGAGGTACCTCGCCGGAGGTGTAAGCCTTTGCAGGCATCGCGCCCCGCGACCCGGGTGGTCGCCAGCGACTTCCTCGCTCCCTACCAGGAAGGTCTGGCCCTCGTGGAGGGTGAGATGGGGCGCGCGCTGGCGGGCGAGGGTGCCCTGGCCGAGGAGATAAGCGCCCGTTTGCTCCAGGGCAGGGGGAAGCGCGTGCGGCCCCTCCTCGTCCTCATGAGCGGTCTGGCGTGCGGGGCTTCCCTCGACGACCTCACGCCGCCGGCGGCGGCGGCCGAGCTGATCCACCTGGCCACCTTGGTCCACGACGACGTGGTGGACCGGTCCCTCCTGCGGCGCGGCCTGCCCACCGTCAACGCCACCTGGGGCGACGGAGCCGCCGTGCTGGCGGGCGACCACCTCTTCGCGCGCGCCTTCATGATGCTGGCCGAGACGGGGGACAACAGGCTCGTGCGGGTCATGGCCCGGGTGGTCAACGAGATGTCGGCCGGCGAGATCGAGCAGTTGCTCCACGCCTCCGACCCGGCCCAGGGGGAGGCCGACTACCTGCGCCGCATCTACCGCAAGACCGGCTGCTTCATCGCCGCCTGCTGCGAGGCGGGCGCCCTCGTCGCGGGGTCGCCGGAGCCGGTGCGGGAGTCGCTCCGGGTCTACGGGCACGGCATCGGCATCAGCTTTCAGATCGTGGACGACATCCTGGACCTCACCGCTTCCGGAGACAAGACGGGGAAACCGCCGGGCAACGACGTGCGGAGCGGGGTTCTCACCCTGCCGGTCCTGCACGCTCTGGCCAACTCGCCCCGGCGCCGCCGGCTGGCGGAGCTGGTGAGCAGGCGGGAGCTGGACGATACGGAGGTGGCCGAGATAAGGAGGCTGGCGCTGCGGTCGGGAGGCATCGCCTACGCCTACGGACTGGCGGAGGTCTACACCCGCCGGGCCCTGGAGGCGTTGGAGAGGGTGCCGGCCGGCCCTCATCGACAGGCTCTGTCGGCGCTGGCCGAGTACCTGGTGGAAAGGGACAGCTGAGGAGGGCTGCGACCATTGCGCATCCCGGACGTGGCCGTCAGGCGCCTTCCCGTCTATCTCCGCGTGCTCCTCGAACTCCAGGAGGAGCGGCGGGACATCGTCTCGTCCACGGAGCTGGCGCGGCGCACCGGCTTCTCCTCGGAGCAGATCCGCAAGGATCTCGCCTACTTCGGGGCTTTCGGCACGCGGGGGGTGGGATACAGCGTCTCCGCCCTGTCGGAAAGGATCAGGCTCATCCTGGGCCTGGCGCACGGAGTGAAGGTGGCCCTCATCGGAGCCGGCAACCTGGGAACGGCCCTGGCCCGGTACATGATGAACCGCATGGGAGACGTGGAGCTGGCCGCCGTCTTCGACAGCGACTGGGACAAGATAGGCAAGAGGATCGGGGACCGGGAGATCCTGCCCATGGAGGAGTTGCCCCGCGTGCTTCCGGAGAGGGGGATACGGCTGGCCGTGGTGGCCGTCCCGGCGGCGGGCGCCCAGCAGGTGGCCGATGCCCTGGTGGAGAGCGGTGTGGAGGCCATCCTCAACTTTTCCCCCGTCAAGCTGGACGGACGTGGTCGCGCCTTCGTCCAGAACATCGACCTCGGCATAGAGCTCCAGTCGTTGGCCTATTACGTGGGCCGCTCCCGGCAGGGGCGGGAGGCCGGCCAGACGCGGTGACAGCCGGGCGGGGCACGGGGTGACGGGAATGCCGGTGGAGCTCTCCCGCTCGGGGGTTGTCGGCCTCCTCCTGGCGGTGGCCGACATCCTCATCGTGGCCTACTTCATCTACCGGATCATGGTCCTGATCCGCGGGACGCGGGCCGTGGTCCTCCTGCGGGGGCTGGCCGTGCTGCTGGTGCTCTGGCTGGTCAGCGGCTGGCTGCGGCTGGAGACCACCTACTGGCTCCTGGACCGGGGCTTCCTCGCCCTGGCGGTGGCGCTGCCGGTGGTCTTCCAGCCCGAGCTGCGCCGCGCCCTGGAGCAGATGGGCCGGGGCCGGTTCCTGCCGCGGGGTTTCTTCGCCATGGAGGCGGGAGCCGTCCGCGCCGTACTGGACGCCGTGGTCAAGGCGGCCGTCACCCTGGCCCGCCGGCGGCACGGAGCCATCATGGTGCTGGAACGGGAGACCCGGCTCGGGGACATCGCGGAAACCGGGGTCCACCTGGACGCCGTGGTGTCGCCGGAGGTGCTGGTCAACATCTTCAGCCCGCTGACCCCTCTGCACGACGGGGCCGTCATCGTGCGGGGGGACCGGGTGCTGGCGGCTGGCTGCTACCTGCCCCTGGCCGAGGCCCGGACCCTGGAGCCCGAGCTGGGGAGCCGTCACCGGGCGGCCGTGGGCATCACGGAGCACTCGGACGCGGTGGCGGTCATCGTGTCGGAGGAGACGGGCGCCCTGTCGCTGGCCCACGCCGGCAAGCTGGTCCGCAACCTGGACGAGGCCACGCTGCGGGAGGCGCTGCAAGGCCTGCTGGTTGCCAACGAGCACGGCGGCCTGCTGGGCAGGTTGACAGCCCGGTAGCCGGGGGCGCGGGCCGTCGGCGGCGGGACGGGGGTTGAGGGTCTAGCCTTGGAGAGAATCCTGGAGAACGACCTGGCCGCCAAGGTCCTCGCGCTCCTCCTGGCCTTCCTCCTGTGGCTGCGGGTGAGCGGGGAGCTGCCGCCCGTGCAGAAGCAGGTGACGGGCGTGCCGGTGCGGGTGATCAACGTGCCGGCCGGCCTGGCCGTCGTGGGCGTGGAACCCGAGTCCGTCACGGTGTACGTGCGCGGCCGGGGGCGGGCCTTGGACCGGGCCAACCGGGATGAACTGGCCGCCGTGGTGGACGTGCGGAGGGCGCCCCCGGGGCGGACGGCCTATGCCGTGGAGAACGTGAACGTGCCCCGGGGGGTCACCCTGGTGGACGTGCGCCCGGCCCGGGTGGTGGTGGCCCTCGAGCAACTGGAGGAGCGGCAGTTGCCGGTGGCCGTGCGTGTCACCGGCCGGGTTGCGGCCGGATTCAGGGCGGGCGCGCCCGTGGCGGAGCCGCGCCGGGTGTCCGCCCGGGGCCTGCGGCGCGACGTGCGGCGCGTGGCCGGGTTGGCGGTGGACGTGGCCGTGGACGGGGCCGACGCCGACGTGGAGAGGGTCCGTCCCGTGCGAGCCGTGGACAGCCAGGGAAGGATCGTGGAAGGGGTGGAGCTGGTACCCCCCGAGGTCACGGTGCGGGTGCCGGTGAGCCAGGAGCCGCCGCCCGCGCCGCCCCAGGGCGAGGCGCCCGGCACGGCCGGCGTGACGCCGGGCGCGGGAGAGGCGGAAGGCGGTTATGTTATTGTGCAGGGGGACGCGGGTGGGCGGTGAGGTGACGGGCCGCAGCCGCCCGGGCGGGGTGGGGTTCATCCTGTGAGGTCTCATCCTGGGACGCGGCTCTTCGGGACGGACGGCGTGCGCGGGGTCGCCAACGCCGAGTTGACGCCGCAGCTGGCCCTGGCGCTGGGTCTGGCCCTGGCGGCGCGGCTGCGGCAGGAGGATGCGGGCCGGCGGGCCGTCCTGGTGGGGCGCGACCCGCGCCGCTCGGGCGACATGCTGGCGGCGGCCCTGGAGGCCGGCCTCCTGGCGGGGGGCGCCGACGTGATGGAGGGGGGGATCCTGACCACGCCGGCCGTGGCCCACCTCGCCAGGACCGTTCCCTGCGCGGCGGGGGCCGTCGTCTCGGCCTCCCACAACCCGTCCCGGTACAACGGCATCAAGTTCTTCGGCGGGGACGGCTTCAAGCTCCCCGACGCCACCGAGCGGGCCCTGGAGGAAGCGGTGGCGGCCGGCGACGCGCCTCTGGCGCCGGCCGCCGAGATCGGGCGCCTCGCTCCGGTCGAGGGCCTGGCCGAGCGCTACGTGGAGCACCTGGCGGGGTGCTGTCCCGTGCCCCTGGGGGGTCTCAGCCTCGTCCTGGATTGCGCCAACGGCGCTGCCAGCGAGCTGGCCCCGCGCGTCTTCGCCGCGGCGGGCGCGCAGGTCGAGGTCGTCAACGCGCGGCCCGACGGGGACAACATCAACCGGGACTGCGGCGCCCTCCATCCCGAGGGGCTGGCGGCGACGGTGGTCAGGACGGGTGCCGACGCCGGCCTGGCCTTCGACGGGGACGGCGACCGCTGCATAGCGGTGGACGAGCGGGGGCGGGTGGTGGACGGGGACGCCATCCTGGCGGTGGCGGCCCTGCACTTGGCCGCCCGCGACCGGCTGCCGGGGCGGACCGTGGTGGCCACGGTCATGAGCAACTTCGGCCTGGAGGAGGCCTTGCGGCAGCGCGGCATCCGTCTGGAGCGGACGCCCGTGGGCGACCGCCACGTCCTGGAGAGGATGCTGGCGGGCGGCTTCACCCTCGGGGGCGAGCAGTCGGGGCATATCATCTTCAGGGAGGACGCCACCACCGGCGATGGAATCCTCACGGGTTTGCGCCTCCTGGCCATCATGCGGGAGGAGGACCGTCCCCTCTCGGAGCTGGCGGCCGTCATGCGGCGGTACCCGCAGGTCCTGCTCAACGTGGCGGCCCCGCGCCGCCACGAGCTGGACGCCAACGGGCGCGTCCGCTCCGCCATCGCCGAGATCGAGCAGACCCTGGCGGGGCGGGGGCGGGTCCTGGTGCGCCCCTCGGGCACCGAGCCCGTGGTGCGCGTCATGGTGGAGGGGGGAGACCACCGCCAGGTGGAGGAGCTGGCCCGGCACCTGGCGGGTGTCATCGGCGCGGAATTGGGCTGAGGCGTCGCGGCGAGAGGTGAGCGGCCGTGTGCGGCATCATGGGCTACGTGGGCGGCAGGGACGCGGTGGAAGTCCTCCTCGGGGGGATGCGCCGCCTGGAATACCGGGGCTATGACTCGGCGGGGGTGGCCGTGTGCCCCGACGGGCACCTGGACGTGCGCAAGGCGGCGGGCAAGCTGGACCGGCTGGAGGACCTGCTGCGGCGGGAGCCGCTCCCGCCGGCTTCCATCGGCATCGGCCACACCCGCTGGGCCACCCACGGCCGGCCCTCGGACCGCAACGCCCATCCCCACCTGGACGACACCGGCGACTTCGTGGTGGTCCACAACGGCATCATCGAGAACCACGCGGAGATCCGCTCCTGGCTCGCGGCCGAGGGGCACGTGTTCCGGACGGAGACGGACACGGAGGTCATCCCCCACCTGATCCGCTACTTCTACCGGGGTGACCTGCTGGCGGCGGTACTGGCGGCGGTGCGCCACCTGCAGGGAGCCTACGCCCTGGCCGTCATGAGCAAGTACGAGCCGGACCGATTGGTGGCCGTCAAGCAGGCGAGCCCCCTCATCCTGGGCCTCGGGGAAGGGGAGAACTTCATCGCCTCCGACGTCCCCGCCATCCTACCCTACACGCGCCGCGTCATCGTCCTGGAGGAGGGAGAGGTCGCCCTCGTGACCAGGGAGGGCGTCCAGGTCTACGACGCGGCCGGGAAACAGACCGACAAGCAGGTCTGGCAGGTGGAGTGGGACGTGGCGGAGGCCGAGCGGGGCGGCTTCCCCCATTTCATGCTCAAGGAGATCTTCGAGCAGCCCCGCGCCGTCCGCGACACCATGCGCGGCCGAGTGGACTGGGCGGGGGGAAGGGTGCTCCTGGACGAGGCCTGCCTCCTGCCCGAAGGGGTCCGGGCCGTGGAGAAGGTGATCCTGGTGGCGTGCGGCACCGCCTACCACGCCACCCTGGTGGGCCGGCACCTCATCGAGCGGTGGGCGCGCCTCCCGGCCGAGGCCGACCTGGCCTCCGAGTTCCGCTACCGGGACCCTCTCTGCGACGAAGGCTCCCTCGTGGTGGTGGTCAGCCAGTCCGGCGAGACGGCCGACACCCTGGCCGCGCTGCGGGAGGCCCGGCGGCGGGGCGCCACCTGCCTGGCCGTCACCAACGTGCTGGGCAGCTCGGTGGCGCGGGAGGCGGACTTCGTCCTCTACACCTGGGCCGGCCCCGAGATCGCCGTGGCCTCCACCAAGGCCTACGTGACCCAGCTCGTGGCGCTCACCCTCCTGGCCCTGTACCTGGCCCAGGCGCGGGAGGCGGCCGGCGAGCCGGGGGTCCTGGATGCCGTCGGGCGCCGGCGCGTCCTGGACGAACTGCGGGTCCTGCCGGACAAGGCGGAGGAGGTCCTGGCCCGGGCCGAGGAGGTGCGGCGCCTGGCCCGTTGGGTGGCGGGGTGGCGCGACTGCTTCTTCATCGGGCGGGGTCTGGACTACGCCGTGGCCATGGAGGGGCAGCTCAAGCTCAAGGAGATCTCCTACGTCCACGCCGAGGCCTACGCCGCCGGCGAGCTCAAGCACGGCAGCCTCGCCCTCATCGAGGAGGGGGTGCCAGTGGTGGCCCTGGCCACCCAGCCCGACCTGGTGGAAAAAACCCTCTCCAACGTGGCCGAGGTGCGGACCCGCGGCGGCCGGGTGCTGATGGTGGCCTGCGAGGGCCCGGGCGACCCCGCCGGTCGCGCCGACCCGGCCACTCGCGCCGACCCGGCCGGTCACGCCGACTTGGCGGGTGGCGCCGACCTAGCCGGTCACGCCGACCACGTCCTCCTGCTCCCGCCCGTGCATCCCTGCCTGGCGCCGGTCCTGGCGGTGATCCCTCTCCAGCTCCTGGCGTATTACGCGGCCGTGGAGCGGGGCACCGACGTGGACCGACCCCGCAACCTGGCCAAGAGCGTGACGGTGGAGTGAAGCCGGCCCGGCGCGGCGGCGCGGCACCGGCCGGCGGGGCTGCGCCGCCTTGGCCCGCAACGGCGCCGGCTGGCGGGGCCGCTCCGCCTTGGCCGGTTTGGCCGGCGGAGATGGCGGGTGCAGGGGCCGTTTCGGCTTGGCCGGCGGGGGCGGTGGATGGCGGTGCCGCGCCGGCTTGGCCGGCAGGGGCGGCGCTCGTGGGGGTCGGCCTGGACATAGTGGAGGTGGAGAGGGTGGCGGACGCCCTCACGCGCCACGGGGAGCGGTTCCTCGAACGGGTCTTCCTGGCCGGCGAGCAGGTGCCCGGCCGAGGCGGGCGAACCTGGCTCCAGCGCCTGGCGGGGCGGTTTGCCGCCAAGGAGGCGGTGCTCAAGGCGCTGGGCACGGGCCTGCGCCGCTGCCGCTGGCGGGACGTGGAGGTGGTGCGCTCGCCGTCGGGGCGCCCCACGGTGCGCCTCCACGGCGCCCTGGCCGAGCGGGCGGGTGAGCTAGGGGTGACGGAGGTGCTGGTGAGCATCTCCCACGGCCGCCGCTACGCCGTGGCGGTGGCCGTGGCGGTGGGCGTGGCGGTGGGCGACCAAATCCGGCGGCGTCGGCAAGACTGACGGCTCCCGGCCTCCGCCTATATCCCACCGTATGCCTGGCAT